>JBBRDD010000033.1:0-31786 GCA_038204235.1 Desulfobulbales bacterium | reverse complement strand
CCAGGTTATGCGAGATCTGGCCGTTGAAGGGCGGACCATGATCGTCGTTACCCATGAGATGGGTTTTGCCAGAGAGGTCAGCTCCCGGATTATTTTCCTTGATCAGGGGCTGATCATTGAAAACGGTACGCCTGCTGAGGTGTTTGATGCTCCAAAAACAGAGAGATTCCAGACGTTTGTAGCTGCCATGATGTGAAAATTTTTACGATGCCATCAATCATTGCTTTTTAAAAATTAATGGGGAGAGGGAAAAATGAAACGGATACTTGCTGTAGTGTCAGTGTGTATGTTCCTTGCCGCGAGCGGATCGGCTCTGGCAAAAGAATGGAAAGAAGTACGCATCGGTGTCGAAGGGGCTTATCCTCCATTTAGTTTTGTGCAGCCTGATGGCCAGTTGGCCGGTTTCGATATCGATATCGCCAAGGCTCTCGGTAAAGCGATGGGCGTGAAAACGACCCTGGTTGCCCAGGATTGGGATGGCATCATTCCTGCTCTGCTTGCTAAAAAATACGATGCGATTATTGCCTCGATGTCGGTCACTGAAGAGCGGCTTAAAAAAGTTGGTTTCTCCCATAAATACTACCAAACTCCGGCCAAATTTATCATCAAAAAAGGGACGATGGAGACTTTCTCGCGCGAGGCGATTAAAGGGAAATCCGTTGGCGTCCAACGAGCTACCATTCATGATAAATATCTCACCGACAATTATGGCAAAGATGTTAATGTCAAGCGCTACGGTACCCAGGACGAGGCCTATCTCGATCTGGCTGCAGGGCGGGTGGATATGCTGCTTGCCGACAGTGTGGCGCTGTCGGACGGTTTTCTGAAAAAGCCTGAAGGCAAGGATTATATGTTCATCGGACCAGATCTCAATGACCCCAAATGGTTTGGCAACGGTGCCGGCATTGCCATTCGAAAAGAAGATAAAGACCTTGCCGAAATGTTTAATAAGGCCATTGACACCATTCGGGCTAACGGAACATACAAAACTATCCAGGATAAATATTTTGACTTCAATGTCTACGGTGAATAAGCCTCAATGCCCCCTCTTCCCTGTCGGTCCTTTCCGGCAGGGAAGGACCGATTATTCTTCTTCCGTAGTCTAGCCTATGTTCTCGCTGCATGGCTACGGGCCAAGTATATTTGAGGGAACCATTCTGACCCTCGAAGTCTCGCTCGCCTCTCTTTTTATAGCGATCTTCTTAGGTATGTTCGGCGCGATGGCCAAGCTGTCGCGCTCCTTGGTACTGAGCAGTCTTGCCACAGTCTATACCACCGTCATACGTGGTATTCCCGATCTTGTTTTAATGCTTCTGGTCTATTTTGGCGGACAGGTCTTAATTAATAAACTGGCCCCACTGGCTGGTTATGATGCATATATTGATATCAATCCGTTTATTGCCGGTATTTCTACCATCGGTTTTATCTTCGGGGCCTATATGACCGAGACGTTCCGGGGCGCCATTCTCGCCGTCAATCCAGGTCAGCTGGAAGCGGGATATGCCTATGGCATGAGCGGTATCCAGGTTTTTGGCCGAATTCTGCTGCCGCAGATGGTTCGGCATGCCCTCCCGGGGTTTGGCAATAATTGGCTGGTACTGATCAAAACCACCGCCTTAGTTTCCATTATCGGCTTAGACGACATGGTGCGCAAGGCAGGTATGGCTGCGGGTGCTACTCGCAAGCCGTTTACTTTTTATGTCGTGGTCGCCATCAATTATCTGCTCATTACCACTGTCTCCATTTACCTGCTCAAGTATCTTGAGGAGCGTTACAGTGTTGGGGTCAGGAGGGAGTAAATAATGGATTTTTCAATTATTGCCGGGAGTATTGATATTTATCTGGAAGGCCTGCAAAACACGCTGATCCTGGTGACTATCTCTTTAGCGTTCGGCCTTATTTTCGCCATTCCCCTGGCTGTGCTCAGAACTTCCGGCAATCAGTATATCCAGGCGCCCATCAGGGCCTTTGTTTATTTTTTCCGGGGAACGCCTCTGCTCGTCCAGATTTTTCTCGTCTATTATGGATTCGGCCAGTTCGACTTTATGAAAGAGAGTTTTCTCTGGCCGCTCTTTAAAGAGGCTTATTTTTGTGCCCTTTTTACTTTTTCACTCAATACCTGTGCCTATACCACAGAGATATTTCGTGGAGCGATCGTAGCAACGCCCCATGGTGAGATTGAGGCCGCCCGGGCAGCAGGTATGTCAACATTTTTGATGCTGCGCAGGATTGTTCTGCCCAGCGCCTTCAGGCGTGCTCTGCCCGCGTATTCGAATGAAATTATATTTATGCTCCATGGCAGCGCCCTTGCCAGCGTTATTACCATCATTGATATAACCGGGGCGGCAAGGATTGTTAATTCACGATTTTACAGTCCCTATGAAGCGTTTCTCACCGCGGCGGCTTTTTATATGACGATTACCTTTACCTTCGTTTTCCTGATCAGACGGTTGGAAAAAAGGTGGCACGGCCATCTGCAACCGGCCGACCAGAGCGTTACCAAAATTGAGGCCCCCGTATGACAACAAAAAAAGTACAGGAACACCTGCTGCCGATATCGGCTGTCGGCACTGAAAGAAAAATTATCAGTGTCCATTTCGGTTCAGACAAAAGTGGCGTCAAGGCCTATATTCAAGCCGGTCTCCACGCCGATGAAGCGCCCGGATATCTGGTGGCGAGCCGACTGCTTGAACTCCTTGATCAGGCCGATGCCGCTGGTCGAATTTCGGGAGAGATTATTGTTGTTCCAGTGGCCAACCCAATAGGACTGTCGCAATGGGGGACCGATATCATTCAGGGTCGTTTTGATGCGACCAATAACATTAACTTCAATCGTCGCTATTATGATCTCACGGACGAGATAGCCAAAAAGATTGACGGCCTGCTCGGCGCTGATGCGAAGAAAAATATCGAACTTATCAGAAGATGCACTGGGGA
The DNA here is from genome assembly GCA_038204235.1 of Desulfobulbales bacterium. Classification (GTDB taxonomy): domain Bacteria; phylum Desulfobacterota; class Desulfobulbia; order Desulfobulbales; family Desulfocapsaceae; genus Desulforhopalus_A. The sequence continues at coordinate 28,849 of JBBRDD010000033.1, read as the reverse complement.
AATTCTTGCAGCCAAACAGTCGGTTACCGAAGCTGAAGCCTTGAAGCTTTTGCTCCTGACCCTCTCCCATGATGCGGACATCGTTCTTGACCTGCACTGCGATCATCAGGCCTTGCTCCATGTATATATGGGTACAGCACTCTGGCCTGATGGTGCAGATCTGTCGGCTCAGCTGGGGGCCGGTGTAACACTTTTAGCCGATAACTCCGGAGATACTCCCTTTGACGAAGCCAATAGTAAACAGTGGTGGGAGCTGGCTGAGAAGTTTCCCGGGTTTCCTATTCCGCCTGCCTGTCTTTCGGCAACTGTAGAGCTACGCGGGGTAGCCGACACCGAACCGGAAATGACAGAAATGGACGCCCTGAATCTCTACCTTTTCCTGCAGCGGCGAGGTCTGATTGACGGTGACAAGGTGCCTGTCCCATTGCTTTCTGCCGAGGCAACGCCTCTGCAGGGAGTTGACTATATCATCGCAACTACCGCAGGTATCCTGTCTTTTCTGAAGAAACCGGGTGATGTGGTGGTAAAAGGCGAGGTTATTGCAGAGGTCAGCAATCCCATGAAAAATGGGGGAAGGGGAGAAAAAATACCGATTGCGAGTAAGACCAGTGGCGTGTTTTTTGCCCGCTGCGCCGATCGTTTTGCCCGGCCCGGAAAAATTGTCGCCAAGGTGGCCGGTGCTGAGCCTCTGGAGGGTAAAGGAACGAATCTTTTGACTTCTTGAGGTGGTTGTATTGGGTATCCCACACAACACGGCAGAACCTGTAAACCGAGCGTTCTGCAATTATTGTCCTGGTATTTGTTGTTATCGACTGCCAGGTTCAGTTCTCTTTGTTACTGCAACAGACATCAACAGGCTTGGCCGCTACTTTAATCTCAGAGATGGAGAGGTGCGCAGGAGATTTATTGAAAACCGGAATACCTTCAAGGTCAAAGAAGATGGTTCCTGTATTTTTCTGCTCGACGCAAAACTTAACAGGCGCTGTTTAATTCATGCGGCGCGGCAGCAGCAGTGTCGGGATTTTCCATATGATGCCTGCTGCCCCTATCTCGGGCGGGAAGATCTGCTGGCAATTATTTACCCTAAAATCCAAAAGAGTCTGGATCGTAAAGGTTCCTGATATCTTGTCGATTTCTGCAAATTACCATAGCGTTTCACCATGAAACTGTTCTCCAAGATATACACCTATCTGCTCTTGGGAATCATCGCTATGTTGATTATCGATGGCAATGTAAATTATGAAGCGGAATTAAAACAGTTCGATCTCGATATGGCCGACAACGCCAGACAGATCGGCTGGATTGTCTCCGGCATGATTTCCCATACATGGCAGGAGAGTGGTCCCGAGAAAGCGATCCAGCTCATTGACGATGCCAACCGTGCCGATCATTTAATAACCATCCGCTGGGTCTGGCTCGATGAGATCAATACAGTGCACGGGCAGGTGATTCCTGAGCTGCAGGTCTTTAAAAATGAAGAATTGTCAAGCCCGTTTTCCTTTACTGCACTGAATGAACATCGCCAGGAACAACGGTATACGTTCATGGCTGTCGATATTCCGGGGGACCGGCCCGGGGCAATTCAGCTCACCCAGTCTCTTGTGCCGCGGGAGAGATTTATCCAGCGAATGCTTCTCCGGTCACTGTCAATTACCACGCTGCTTGCCCTTGTCAGTGGTATTATAATTTATTTTTTTATTCATATAAAAATCAGGGGCCCTCTGGAAAAACTGTCCAGTAAAGCAGTTGAGATAGGCAAGGGGAATCTGATGCCGGATCTGGAAATAAAAGGTGAGGACGAGCTGGTCGGCCTGGCTGGAATTATGAACGATATGTGTACCAGATTATTGATCGCGAAAGAGAAAATTCATTTTGAGCATCTTGCCCGGTTGAAAACTCTGGAACAGCTGCGGCATACCGAGAAATTATCGACGGTCGGTCAGATTGCCGCCGGCATTGCCCATGAAATCGGCACACCGCTTAATGTGGTCGATGGCAGGGCAAAAATGATCATATCCGAACCGCTCGAGCCGGATGAGATAATCAACTGTGCCAGGATCATCAAGACCCAGGCTGAACGAATGACGCTGATTATCCGGCAGCTGCTCGATTATTCGCGGAAGAAAAAATCCCACCCGAAAACTCTCGATAATGTGGAAACTGTCATTCGTCAGGTCTTCCGCCTTCTCTCACCCATGGCATCAAAACAGGGCATCACGCTTACCTTGCATACTGTTGCTGAAAGACAGATGGTTTGTCGTATGGATGCACAGCAGATGCAGCAGGTGTTTATGAATGTCATCATGAACGCAATTCAGGCAACGCCGAAAGGAAAAGAAGTGGTGGTTGAGATTGTCAATACCACCCTCAAGTCAATGTTGCATACCGACGATCAGGTGAAAAAACTGATTCGCATCGACGTACTCGATGAAGGCGAGGGTATCCCCGAAGATCAGTTGCAGGAAATTTTCACTCCGTTTTACACGACGAAACAGATTGGCCTGGGAACGGGGCTCGGCCTGTCCATCACCCGGGAACTTCTGGAAGAGCATAATGGCTGGATTGAAGTCGAGAACCGTCGGCCAAAGGGTGCTCGCTTCTCCATCTTTCTGTTGCTCGAGGAGACGGAACAATGATCGGTCACGTTCTCATTATTGAAGACGATAAAGATATGTGCGAGATGCTCGATGTCGGGCTGTCCAGGCGCGGATTTACTCCCTGCTCTTTTGTAAACGGGCTGGAAGGAGTGGCGGCGATCGACGTCGAGCATCCTGACGTGATCCTGACTGATATCAATCTGCCGGATGTCAGCGGGATGCAGATCTGTCGCGAGGTGGTGGCCAAATGGCCGGAAATCCCGGTAATCATGATGACGGCTTTTGGTTCCATGGAAACGGCCATCGAAGCACTTCGGGTCGGTGCCTATGACTTTATCACCAAGCCGCTTGATCTGGATATCCTCGCCGTCGCGCTGCAGCGGGCTGTGGACCACCGCAGCCTGAAGCAGCAGGTACAGGTGCTGAGCGAGGCCTTTGCCCGGATTCACTCGTTTTCCGGGCTGCTCGGGGAGAGCAAGGTCATGAAGGATCTGTTTTCTCGCCTGGAGCGCATTGCCGACACGGAGACCTCGGTGCTTATTACCGGAGAGAGTGGAGCGGGCAAGGAAATCACCGCCAGGGCGCTGCATGAATACAGTCGGCGAAAGGAGGCCCCGTTTGTCGCGATAAACTGTTCGGCGCTTCCAGACAATCTCCTGGAAAGTGAGCTCTTCGGTCATGTCAAAGGGGCCTTTACCGATGCCTGGCAGGATCGCAAAGGCTTGCTGCAGGAGGCGGATGGCGGCACGCTTTTTCTCGACGAGATTGGTGATATCCCTTTATCTTTACAACCTAAATTGCTGCGGGTTCTTGAGGAGCGGACAGTACGACCGGTGGGCGGCAACGAGGAGATTGCTGTTGATGTTCGTGTGGTCACCGCCACCAATATCGACATTGACCGGGCTGTTGCCGAGGGGGCATTCCGGGAAGATCTGTACTATCGGCTCAATGTTATCACCGTAGATATTCCTCCACTGCGCAAGCGGGGCACGGATATCCTGCTGCTCGCCGGAAAATTTGTCAGAGATTTTGCTGCGAAACAGGGCAAAACGGTAACCGGGCTTGCCGAATCGACGGCCAAACGACTGCTTGGCTACGAGTGGCCGGGGAATGTCAGGGAACTTCGTAATGCCATGGAACATGGTGTGGCCATGACCCTGTTCGATAAGATTGTGCCGGAAGATTTGCCGGAGAAAATCCGTCGTCATGCCGGCAGTGGTATTTTTCTTGAAACTGACAATCCGGTGGAATTAATTTCTCTTGAGGAAATGAGCAGGCGCTATATTGCTCATGTCCTGAAAACTGTCCGGGGCAACCAGTCAGTTGCTGCCCAGATCCTGCAAGTCGATCGCAAAACGCTGTACCGAAAACTACAAAAGCTGACAGATTAATCCTTCCTGGATTCTGCTCCAAATCCCACCAGGTTCTTTCTCCTTATTGTGGGGCATAACGCCCGCATGAGGCATTGTGCCCCACAGGACGCCTCTACCATAACTGAACGAAATAAACCATTAAGTCTTAAAAACACCACAATATTATGCTGTTGCGTTTGATGTGGAAAATGGCGCGCCATATGCATTGAATTGGTCAGCAATAAAGGCCTGGCAACGGCATAAACAGAGATAACATCATTCTCCGGGATATTGACGGTGAAAATTATAATTGGCATTTTTCAGAATAAAGAGGACGTGACCAAATTCCACAAATATCGGATGCTCGATATCTCTTCGCTTACGGAAGTTGGACCGTTTTTTTCGAAAAATCAGGCACTTTCCTGGATGAAAGAACTGCACAGCCAAATTGATAACAGTGAGATCGCCTATATTCCCGAGAATGGCGATCCTAAGCTGAAATGGTATGGATTTACCTTTGAGGAATGAGCGAGATCCTCACATCAACCATGGGAGTTAAAATGTCATCATACTTCTCTGCCAATACGTCCCTTTCTCCAGTCTGTTCCACTGTACGATCTGCATCCTGTGCTATCAATGGACGGTTGATTCCGTATGATGAATTCATCCCCCGCCTGAAAAATTTTTGTCTTTCTCTTGGCTTTAAAAATAACTTTTCCATGACTCCGGAAAATTTGCCTATTCAAAAATGTCATGATCCTTGCTGTCCGGCTGAAAACTTTCCCGGTTCCGCCGAACAGGATGCGGTTATCATCCTGTCGACTAAGGTGCCCTATGAGCCGAGCTGGGGAGTGTATGGTGGCTTGCCGCGTCCGCTTATTCACGAAAGAACTCACTGTCAAACCGAGGGCACAGTATCGCATTTTATAGCTCCCTATCTGTTGCGGTATCAATTCGCCCAGAATCATGTTTACCTCACCTGTAAAAAGGCCGGCATTTATCACGTCACCCTGCCGGCGGATCTTGTTGGCGGAGGGACCAAAAACGGTGGAAAGAATCTGAAAATCCGTCTGGATAAATTTACCGATCCCGACGAGAACGGCAACTTTGTTCCGATCATGGCTGCTGACTCTTTCGTTTCCTTCCCGCTTTCAAAACAGTTTTTACTGTATCTCCATGACAACAATTTTTCCTGGAAGAAGGGAAAAGTTCAGCGAATCGGTGCATTGCTGACTGCCGATCTGTTCGCTTTTAAAGAAATAGCGCAATCTGCCTCCGGTAATAGCGATGGTGGCAATGGTGGCACCACGAGTACCTTTATTAAAACACTCCTGCCCGCTATGAATCGCATTGTAACCCATGCGAATCCCCAGCTTCGGGCGGCAGTTCTTCATTTGAAAAATGAATTTACCCGGTTAGTCGATGAGATACTTAACACTCAGGGGGAGAGAAAATCAGCAAACCTGCTGTGCATTGCCGGTTTGGATATTGATGTGGCGCCTTTCAAGGGCAGAGGCAAGCGTTATTTCGTGCCCTGGGCCGCGTATTGCCAGCGGGGTGGCAGGCAAGATGATGATAGCCGCAATAGGCTGCAGCAGGACGATCTTTTTGTCGCTCTGATGGCCCAGGGAAAAACGTGTTATGTATAGGTCGCCTGGTCGGTGGCAGGACGGCGCCTTGACCGGTTTTGGGGCATCAGGCCCGGCGTGAAAGCCTGTCTGAGTGTGGCAAATCGGTGCATACCGATTCGGCTGCGAGGGCGGGCAACAAGAAAAATACTATTGAGAATCGATGAATTTTTTTCTACTATCCCTTGCCATTATCGTCGTCGGAGGAACAATACCTCTTCTGACGTTTCGTCACTTTGTGCTGACCAAATGTATCTATGTCAGCGTTACCGCAGTTGGCTGTATCTCCGGCCTGTCTGCTATCCTCTCCGCCGCATCTTCCCCTGAAAGTCTGGCCTGGTCATGGGTCTGGCAGCATGTATTTACTCTATCTTTTTCCTTTGACTCACTCAGCTTATTTTTTCTGCTGCCTATTTTTCTGATCTGTCCTCTTGCCGCCATCTATAGTTTCTTCTATTTCGAGCGCGCGGAGAACTCCCTGAAGACGGCGGTAAGTTACTTTTTCACTAATATTCTTATTGTCTCAATGGCTCTGGTGACAGCCGCCTCGAATATGCTCGCGTTTGCCCTGGTCTGGGAACTTATGTCGATTTCTTCCTATTTTCTGGTGATGTATGATTACCAGAAGGCGGAGACCAGAACCGCCGGATATCTGTATCTTCTGTTTGCCCAGGGTGGCGCCTTACTCATATTTGCCGCCTTTGGGGTGATCTTCAGCCATAACGGCAGCTTTGACTTTAGCCGGGTTGTCGGCATTCCGGATAGTGCCAAGCTGGTGGTATTCTTTCTGGCCTTTCTTGGTTTTGGTTCCAAGGCGGGAGTGTTCCCTCTGCATATCTGGTTGCCCCATGCGCATCCTGCCGCACCCAGTCATATCTCGGCGGTCATGTCGGGGGTAATGATCAAAATGGGGATCTATGGGATCCTGAGAATGTATTTCATGCTTGGCGCAACTGACATCCGCATTGGCCAGGCGGTACTTATTCTGGGCATGATTTCCGGATTGCTCGGGGTGTTATATGCCTTGGGTAAGCGCAACATTAAACGAATGCTTGCCTATTCCAGTGTGGAAAATATCGGCATTATTCTTATGGGGGCCGGATTCGGTATGATCGGGGTCGCCAAAGGAAACACTTTGATGGCCGGCTTCGGCTTTGCCGGGTGTCTTCTCCATGTTCTCAACCATTCTATTTTCAAATCACTGCTGTTTCTCGGTGCGGGAGCTGTCATCAAAAAAACGGCTATCAGTCGTGTTGACCTGCTGGGTGGCCTGATGAAGAGAATGCCCATTACCGGAAAAACTTTTCTGGCCGGTGCGTTGTCAATTTCGGGACTTCCCCCTTTCAGTGGATTTGTCAGTGAATTTTTAATCTATTTTGCCGCTTTCCAGGGCTTGAAATACAACCACATAAACCTGCTGTTGTCTATTATTGCGATCATTTCTCTGGCTGCAATCGGCGGCCTGGCCACCTTTTGTTTCACCAAGGCAGTGGGTATTGTCTTCCTTGGCGAGCCCCGTTCCGAAAAGGTTCGGTTGGCAACTGATGGCGGCTGGACCCTGACCGTACCGGTCTCTCTGCTGGCCGCTGCCTGTCTGGGGATCGGCGTTTTTCCGGCACCTTTTATTGAGCTTGCTTTTGGCGGCCTGGCAGATGTTTCTTTTGTCAGTCAGGTCGATCCTCAACTGGTGCAGACCATCGGTACGAATCTTGGTTTTGCTTCCCGCCTCTTTCTGGTCATTATCTTTGCTGTTGTTCTGTTCAGAAAGGCTTTGTACTGGCGTAAGGAGATTACTGCGGGGCCTACATGGGGCTGTGGGTTTACCAGGCCGACCACCAGAATTCAATATACCGGGGCGTCGTTTTCCCGCAGTGTGATAGATTTTTTCCGCCCCTTTGCTCTCTCAAGAGAGACGGAAGTCCGCTTGAAAAAAATCTTTCCCGAACGAACACGATATGCGAGCTGGGTTGAGGATGTCGCCGAAATCGGCATGAGACAAGGCCTGGCCCTGCCTCTTTTATCGCTTCTTGGTAAATTTCGCTGGATTCAGCACGGTAATGTGCAGCTCTATATCGGCTATATCATTGTGGCGATACTGATTTTGTTGCTGATCTTATTTATCTGATGGCGTCGTAAAAAGTCCGATCTCCTTCGTTGTAGATCAAATTTTTTATCTAGCCATCTCTGAGGATTAATCAAACTTTTTAAGAGTTTATCACCTAGAAAAATTATGGTTTGATATAGAAAGGAACGAGTATGGAATCTTTTGTCTCAATCTTGATAGCGCTCTTGTCTGCGCCACTTTTCCCCGGTATTATTTTAAAGGTAAAGGCGCTGTTTGCGGGAAAAAAAGGTCCACCGCTATTGATTAAGTATTACACCTTGATCAAACTATGCAAAAAAGGATCGGTGTACAGCACGACCACCAGTTTTGTCTTCAAATTGGGTCCTATTGTCTCTCTTGCCGGGGGGATCATGATCCTGCTGTTCTTTCCCCTGGGCGCGATTGCGCCGGTACTGTCTTTTCATGGCGACGTCCTGGTGCTGTTTTATGTATTGGCAACGGGAAGATTCTTTACCATTGCCGCGGCGCTCGATACGGGATCGCCCTTTCAGGGCATGGGTGCCGCCCGCGAGGCATTTTTTGGTACGCTCGCCGAAGCCTCTATTTTTGCAATCCTGATTCTTTTCTACCGGATGACCCACTCACTCAGTTTCAATGAATATTTCACCGGGACCAATCCAATCAGTCTGACGGGGCCTGCCGGGGCGCTGTTGCTGTTGGTGATCGTCGCTCTTTTTATCGTGCTTCTTACCGAAAATTCACGGGTCCCGGTTGACGATCCGGCCACCCATCTGGAACTGACCATGATTCATGAAGTGATGGTTCTTGATCACAGCGGTCCTGATCTTGCGCTTATAGAACTTGGCTCCTTTTATAAACTGTTTTTTTATTCAGCCTTTCTTGCGATGATTGTCTGTCCGCTGAGTCCTTCCGGTGGTCTGCTGAATCTGCCCGTTTTTTATGGCATCGTGGTGCTGGTGTATATGACAATTGGCCTGGTAGAGTCGATTATGGCCAGGTTTAAAATGAACCTGGTGCCCAAGTTTGTATTGACTTCCAGTATCCTGGTGGTCTTTGCGGCAATTCTTACTATGGGATTTATCAAATGAAGAATATGAATGACATACTTCTTGTTGTCATCCTGCTTTCCGTGCTTTTGTCGCTGGCATCGAACAGTCTCGGCACCCTGGTGAAGATTATGGCAGTGCAGGGGGTTATGGTTTCTCTTCTTCCCTTGCTGCTCGAGCATCACAGCAGTATGGGCAGCGGGGGGCTGATTTTTTTTCAGATCATGATCCTGATCAAAGGCGTTCTTATTCCGGGCCTGCTCTATATCGCACTCAAACGGATTTCTATCCGCAGAGAGATAGAGCCGATCATCGGTTACCACGCCTCACTTTTTGCCGGACTGATCATCATCTTATTGTCGGTGTTCATTACTGATAAGTTGCATCTTTCCATGCCCCCTGGTCACGAACTGCTGCTGATGACCGCCATTACCACCATGTCGGCCGGTTTCTTTCTGATGATGAGTCGAAGAAAAGCAATTACCCAGGTTATCGGCTACCTGATGCTGGAAAACGGGATCTATTTGATTGGAACGGCTTTGACCAAGCATTCCCATACCGTTTATGTGGTCGAATTCGGGGTACTGCTTGATCTGCTCGTCGGAGTCATGGTCATGGGGATTATTCTGCACAATATCAATCATGCTTTCGATGATATAGATACCGATCTTCTCAATCGATTAAAGGACTGAAGAATGTTAGAACTCATTTTTTTGCTGCCGATGTTGACCGGTCTTGTGACCTTGGTTATACCCGCATACCTCGGGCGGGGAGTGCTGATCGTCGCGGCGATACTTCACCTGCAACTGACTGTCATGGCCTGGCTTGGCAAGCTGCCTGTGTATGCCGAGAGATTTTTCGCGCAGACGCCTGAGGGGATGCTGGTGCTCCTGGTGACCTCGTTTATCTTTTTCTGTATCTCCATCTACGCGATAAGCTACATGCAGGAGACCGAAGTGAGCAACGAACAGGTCTTTCCTGGCTGCATGCTGCTTTTTCTCGGTACCATGAGCATGGTTACCCTGGCCGACCATCCTATTGTCCTGTGGATAGCCATTGAGGCAACCACGCTGGTCAGTGCACCGCTAATTTTTATGCACCGATCGAAAGAGGCACTCGAGGCCACCTGGAAATATGTGCTAGTCTGTTCTGTGGGGATTGCTCTGGCTTTGCTCGGCTGCTTCTTTATTACTCTGTCGATTGATATTGCCGAAGTAGATATATCTCTTCGTTTTACCTCTTTAAACCAGGTGGCAATGCAGCTGGATCCTATGTGGCTGAAGGTGGGATTCATCTTCGTGGTGATAGGTTTTGGCACCAAGATGGGACTTGCTCCCATGCATACCTGGCTGCCTGATGCCCACAGTCAGGCGCCGAGCCCGGCCTCCGCTTTGTTATCCGGGGCCCTGCTCAACTGTGCTTTTCTCGGGATCTATAAAGTGCACACGCTTATGTATCTGGCCGGTCTCGGAGATTTTTCCGGCAACATCCTGATTGGTTTTGGTCTGCTGTCGATGTTTGTCGCCGGGATCTTTATTTTAAAGCAACCGGACTATAAGAGGATGCTCGCCTATTCGAGCATCGAGAATATGGGGATTATTGCCTTTGGGGTGGGGGTAGGTGGGTTTGCGCTCTATGGAGCGATATTGCATATGATCCATCATTCGCTCATTAAATCTTCGCTCTTCCTCTCTGCCGGCAATATTTTGCTCGGGTTTAATACCAAGGTTGTTGATCGTATCGGAGGATTGATTAAATTTTTTCCGAAGACGTTTCTGTCATTTTTTGCGGGTTTCGTAGGGATCTCCGGATTACCGCCTTTTGGTATTTTTCTCAGTGAGTTGTTTATTTTAATCGGTGCTTTTCAGACCGGGCATTGGCTCGGGGCGGTGCTTTTTATGTTCAGTCTGCTGTTGGTGCTGGCCGGAGCGGCGCAGATAGTCACCGATATGTCCTTTAGTACAGAGGAGCAGCAGACGTTTGGCCGGGAGAAGTTGCTGCGCGTCGCCCCACCTTATATATTGTTATCTGCCTCTGTTGTCCTCTGCATCTGGATGCCCAGTGCGATGTTCAATACCATTATAAATACCATCAAAATAGTTGGAGGCGTAATTCATGGGTAACCTCCTGCAGATAGAAAATGGCGAATCGGTTAAACGTTCCGATATACCGCTTGTTCCCTTTGATCGTTTTGCCAAATTACTCAGTGATTTTGTCAGAAAAGATGGCTTTATTGTGCAGTTTTTTGCCTTTGTTGAAGGTGATAGCAACCGGCTGCTGGCCGTTGTCCGAAACAGCCATCTCTATGTTCTCTCTACTGAAGTAGGGGAAGAGTTTCCCTCGTTTACCGCGTCCTGCAGCGAAAAATTTCATATGTTTGAGCGGGAAATTGCCGAACAGTTCGGCATTACCCCGGTGAATCATCCCTGGCTGAAAATGGTTCGTTATCATGCCAATTATCGTGGGGTGCCTGATGTCTTCGGCAATGACTATGCAGAAGATATTCCGGGCAAGTACCCCTATTTTCAGGTTGAGGGGGAGGCCGTACATGAGGTTGCGGTTGGGCCGGTTCATGCCGGAATCATTGAACCCGGCCATTTTCGCTTTCAGTGTGCCGGAGAGGAAGTTTTTTCCCTTGAAATCCAGTTGGGGTATCAGCATCGTGGTGTGGAAAACCTGCTGACTGAGGTTGCCATGAAACGGTTGCCGATAATTTGTGAGGGAATAGCCGGCGATACCAGTGTCGGTCATAACCTCTGCTGTTGCCAGGCTCTGGAATCCCTGGCTGGTCTTTCGGTCGATCCCGGTGCCAGGGTTGTCCGCGCGATCGCTCTCGAGCTGGAACGAATCGCCAACCATATCGGTGATCTTGGCGCCTTGAGCGGCGATGTCGCTTTTAATCCGCCGGCGGCTTATTTCGGCAGAATCCGGGGGGAATTCCTCAATCTTCTGCAGGTATTGTGCGGCAATCGGTTTGGAAAAAGTCTGGTTCTACCGGGTGGTGTATCCCAACTCATGAACCCGGAGCAGGTAAAGATAATCGAAGATAAGCTGAAAGAGCTGGAGCCGGAGATACGGCATGTCTGCGACCTGCTGTTTACTTCTCAGACAGTTCAGGCGCGATTCGAGCATACCGGTACTGTTGCCAAGCAGATGGCTGAGGACCTTGGTCTTGTCGGTTACAGTGGACGGGCATCGGGAATTGATTATGATGCACGGGTAACCTTTCCGACTGAAGTGTATGGATTGCTGCCCGCCAACAGGAATGAAATGACCAAGGGAGATGTGTACAGTCGGGCCACCGTGCGTCGGGAAGAGATCGTGCACTCGATCCATCTGATCAAAACGCTGCTGAACAGATCAGGAGAGGCCAGTTCCAAGACACTCATGCAGGAAATAGCCCTGCAGCCGGATGCTTTTGTGGTGACGGTAAATGAGGGGTGGCGAGGTGAGTTATCACACTGTCTCCTGACGGATGGAAATGGTAAAATTGCGCGGTACAAGGTGAAGGACCCCTCCTTTCACAACTGGACGGGGCTGGCAATGTCGCTGAGGAATCAGGAAATATCCGACTTTCCTCTCTGTAATAAGAGCTTTAATCTCTCCTATTGCGGCTTTGACCTGTGATGGCGTCGTAAAAACTCTTCATCCGAAGTCTGCGCTTATCTGCTTCGTTGCTTCAATTTTTCTTTTATTACGACGTACTCTAGTACGTCGTAATAAAAGAAAAATATTGCGCCTCGAATATGAATTTTTTTACTTAGCCATCGTCAAACAAAAAATCGGATTTTGTTTCCATACTATGCATGGGGAACAAGCTTTAATACGTTTTTAAAAGAATGCATGAATAGCCTCCATCAGGAAGAACCAAGGTAAAACAATATGCTGAAAGTTATCAAGAACAGAATCGAACAGGGGTGCAAGACCAGTAAATACCCTAAAGAACCGATTAACCTCTACAAGCGATTTAGAGGTCTTCCGCAGATAAACCGCGACTGCGATCTATCGATTGTTCGTGTTTGCGCGGCGGTTTGTCCACAAGATGCTATTATTGTTGACGAAAAAAAGATTGATCTGGGGAAATGTACTTTCTGCGGCCGGTGCGAAAATGTGTCTGAAGGTGCCTTTGTCACCTTCAGTCAGGACTTCGGCATGGGGACTGCATCGCGTGAAGCCCTGCTCTGTGATGGTTCTTTGCCGGCGCTCGCGGATCATGCAAAGACACATTTTCGCAAGCTTTTCGGCAGATCCCTCCAACTGCGTCAGGTCTCGGCTGGCGGTTGCAATGCCTGCGAGGCGGACACCAATGTTCTCGGCACTCCCTTTTTCGATCTGGCCAGATTCGGTATTGATTTTGTCGCTTCCCCGCGACATGCAGATGGAATACACGTAACCGGCCCCATTTCAAAAAATATGAAAACGGCCCTCATCACCACCTATGCTGCAGTTCCGTCGCCCAAGGTCGTCATCGCCAGCGGCTGCTGCTCTATATCCGGAGGACCCTTTTACGGCAGCAGTGAGATTCTTGGCGATTTGAACAGCATCATCCCCGTCGATCTCTATATTCCGGGATGTCCTCCCCATCCTTTGACAACCTTGCATGCCTTGCTGAATTATTTTAAATAAACTTTCAAACGTTGTGTTTACTTCTGTCAAAAAAGTGTACAACGTGTTCTTGTGACGACGGTCTGCACGGAGCGCTCATTTTTGTAAGGTCTTTATAGAGGTTGATGCTTTCTTCCGGAGTATCCTTTATAATTCCCCGTGAGACATATTGCCGGCGTTGTTTGTCAGTCTGTGTATCATCTACCAATTTATACATGTTAGGGAGTTTAATGTGGCAATCATAACTATATCTAGAGGATCCTATAGTCGAGGCAAAGAGGTGGCTGAAGCTCTGGCACAACGTCTTGGATATTCCTGCGTTTCCAGAGATATCCTGCTTGAAACCTGTGAAGAATTCTCCATTCCTGAAATCAAGCTGGTAAAAGCACTCCATGATGCACCTTCTGTCCTTGAACGCTTCAGCCATGGAAAAGAACGGTATATGAGTTATTTTCGTGCTGCTTTTCTCAATCATATGGTGAAGGATAATGTTGTCTATCATGGCTTGGCCGGCCATTTTTTCCTGCAGGAAATATCTCATGTGCTCAAGGCGAGAATCATCGCCAATATGGAAGATCGGGTCAGGGAGGAGATGACGCGGGAAGACTGTTCGGCAGAAGAGGCACGGTATCGACTGAAGAAAGATGATGCTGAACGGCAGAAATGGAGCCTGTTTCTTTATGGCAAAGATACCTTGAATTGCAGTCTGTATGATATGGTCCTGCATATCGATACCCTGACGGTTGCGGATGTTGTTGAAGTTCTGGCCGGACTGGTGGAAAAGAAACGATTCAATGCGACGCCGGAGTCGGCAAAATTGCTGCAGAATCAAGCTTTACTTGCCAATATTCACGCCAAGATTGTTAACTACTCTCCTCTGGCTACGGTTGACATTGACGAGGAGAGGGTCGTCACACTCGGTAATCTCAACGGTGGCCTGAAACACGACGCGGAATTGCGCCGAAAAACAACCGCCAAGCTCATTGAGACATACGGCCTAAAAGACGTGGTGTTCGCAAAACCCGTTCAGGCGAAAAGAGATCACATCCAGCCCTTTTACAATCTGGACATCAAATAACATATTGCTCCCCTCCAGACCCCATCGTTTAACAATGGTGTCCGGGATTTAAGCCAGGGGGGCGAGTTCAATCGACGGACTCTTCAGTGGGGCCAGGTGCGCTGAAGAGTTCTGTGACATGGTCGGCTATTTCAGCCAGGAACAGTTTATTTTTGAGTTCGGACGGTTTGCCGAGCAGTATGGTGGTTGCCTCGGCACATTCCACCGCCGCCATATACACCGCAGCGAATGGCAGGGTACCTGCTGTCGCTTCGATGCCTTTTTTGGGTACTTTGTCGGGCGGCCCATAGAGTGTTTTGAGTCCGGGATCGCCTGGAAAAATGACTGTTGCGCGACCGCTGCTCCCGCCGATAGCCGCTGAAATGAGCGGAATGGATGCATTCCGGCACGCCTCCTCCAAAACGAAACGGTCGGGGATGTTGTCAAGGCAGTCGATCGCCAGCTGCGCGTCATTGAGCAGGACCTGACTATTATCTGCTCGGAAGAATTCAGGGACCATGCGAATTTCAACTGCAGGATTAATCTGCTGCACTCTGAGCTGAGCCGCTTTCGCCTTTGATTTGCCGATAGCGGTGGTACTGCTCAGAAGTTGTCTGTTCAAGTTGCTTTCCTCAAAATAGTCTCCGTCAATAAGAGTAAGCCGGCCAATGCCGATTCTTGCCAGGATTTCTGTTACAGTTCCACCCAAACCGCCAAGACCGATAATTGCTACATGGGAGTGCAGTAAGCGAAGCTGGTCTGCGTTATCAAGTGACTTCTGGTTACGGCTGTATCGCTCCGGGATTATCCCGGATTCGAGGGCTCCACATTCTACTTTCAGCAGTGACAGGCCGGTTTTTTCGGCTATCGTCAATGCATCGTCTAAATAAATTGCCTGGTACAGGGACGCGTCCGGGCGAGACCGCTGCCGGGCATGCGCCTGCAATAACTCGTTGAGGTCTTTATTTGCCATGTGTGTTCTGCTTTCTGTAAGAGAAAAGATTAAAAAGACTGCCGACTTTTCTTAATGGACACGTTATAGATAACACGTTGAGTGGAGAGAGACTGTTTGTCAAGGTTCAATAAAATACCACAATCATGTGCAATCTCCGACCAAAGCTGGTTTGCAACTCATCTCTGTATGTAGTATACATTGATTGGTTGTGAAGCGAGTGTGTCTGTGGAGATATCTCGCTCCTCGGATACGGTGCATTGTCGACAAGGTAACTCTCTGAAGTAGGTGGAGTATATGCGAATAGAAAAAACAAAAGCAAATGGCGGCCTTTTTGGAAAGCTTCGGGCAAAAATATCCGGCGGGGAGGTTGCAAACGAAGCGACACAGGAGCCGATGCCAAATGATGCGATGCAGCAGATGATGGAAGAATTCGAAGCCGTGAAAAAAAATCCGGGTCAATTGACGGGCTGGGATTTCGACCGCGCCTTTGAGTTTATTGAAAGGTATCCGGATACCCCGCAGTCGGAAATACTCATTGGCCAGATGTACGCCACTTCCGGGCAGGCGCTGAAGGGCTTGAGTTATGCCAGTGCCGTGAAGGTGCTTGAGCGGATGCCGGGCCATGCGGGTACCCAGTCTATTATCAAGGGGATGTATGCGCTAGAAAAGGATTTCATCCAGGAACTGAAATCGGATGTTATTGCCCATATGCTCAAGATTATCCCGGACCACCCTCTGACTGAGGAGTTAACCACAGCCCTGGCCGTAAAAAACCTCACCAATGCATACGATTTTGTCACTGCCAATCCGGACAATGTCTATTCAAAAAAAATTATCAAGGCAATGTTCGACAGAGATCCCAATATTGCTTTACTGCTGCTTCAGGAAAAACTGGACCATCCCCAGGTAACCAGTATTTTTGAAGGAATTTATAATATCACCAAAAAAGCAGATATTAAAAAATTGACCCCCAATGCCATCATCTTCATTCTGGATGTGGCACCCGACCACCCGCAAGCATCGAGAATGATAGAGGTGTTGGTCGAAAACAATTATGTAAAAGCGTATGATTTTGTCAAAATGCACCCGGGCCACGTCAAGGTCGCCGAAATAAAGAAGCTGATCATTGAACGTAAACCTGAGTTGAAGAAGCTCTTTGACATCAACCCCTGATGGCGTCGTAAAAACTACCCAAAGGGCATAGAAATCTTCATCTGCTTCGTTGTTGCAATTTCTCCTTAAATACAATTCCCCCGAATCAACTTGTTTGATTCGGGGGAATACCTCATCAGTCTCTACTTTTCTTTCATCATCTGCCGCAGAACATAGGGCAAAATGCCACCATGCTGGAAATAGGTGACGTCCACTTCGGTATCGAGGCGGGCGATGACTTCGAAACTAAATGTGTCGCCATTCTGTTTTTCTGCCGTTACCTTCAATGATTTACCCGGTGTTATGTCAGTCAATCCTTCGATTGAATATATTTCAGTACCATCGAGACCCAGCGAGCCAATATTTTCTCCCGCCTTGAAAACGAGAGGCAACGCCCCCATTCCCACCAGATTGTTACGGTGAATCCGTTCAAAGGACTCGGCAATAACCGCTTTGATGCCAAGAAGGTTGGTCCCTTTTGCCGCCCAGTCGCGTGAAGAGCCGGTCCCATATTCCTTACCGCCAAGGACGATGAGAGGTGTACCTTCTTCCAAGTACTTCATGGCCGCCTCGTAGTTATACATTTCGATATTTTCCGGCAATTTGACGGTAAAGGCGCCTTCTTTTGGCGCGACCATTTTATTTTTAATACGGATATTGCCGAAAGTGCCCCGCATCATTACCTCGTGGTTGCCTCTTCTGGAACCATAGGAATTGAACTGGGCGGGATCAATGCCCTGCTCGATGAGGTAACGACCGGCCGGATACTCTTTGGGAATAGCGCCAGCGGGGGAGATATGATCGGTGGTGACGGAGTCACCAAGGACCAGGAAAGTCCTCGCTCCGATAATATTTTGGGGTGGAGCAGGGATATCGGTGAACGTGTCAAAATAGGGCGGATTTTTGATATATGTTGATGTCTCCTCCCAGTTGTAGGTGGTGCTTTCCGCCACCTTGAGTCCTTTCCAGAATTCGTCACCTTCAAAAATATGGGCATATTCACGGGTGAAGGCTTCCTGGGTGACATACTGTTTCACCAGGGCATCTATGGCTTCATTGGTCGGCCAGAGGTCTTTTAGGTACACGGGCTGGCCGTTGGGATCAAGAGAAAGAGGCTCCGAGGTCAAGTCAATATCCACTCTGCCGGCGAGGGCAAAGGCTAAAACCAGCATCGGTGAGGCGAGAAAGTTGGATTTAATCTGCTGGTGGATACGAGCCTCGAAATTTCTGTTGCCGGAAAGAACCGCAGCCACGTTCAGATCGTTATCTTTAATGATCTTTTCAAGTGCCGGTTTCAATGGTCCGCTGTTGCCAATACAGGTAGTGCAGCCAAAGGCGGCTATATGAAAGCCCAGTGCTTCAAAGTACGGCATCAACCCGGTTTCACCGAGATATCTGCTGACGGCTTTTGAGCCGGGCGCAAAAGAGGTTTTCACGTAGCCGGGAACTTTTATTCCCCGTTTGATGGCTTCTTTGGCCATCAGGCCGGCGCCGATGAGCACATGGGGATTGGAGGTGTTGGTACAGGACGTAATGGCGGCGATAACCACGCTGCCGTCACTGATTTTGACCGGTTTACCGTTGAAAATGATCTCAATATCCTTTTTGCCGGCGACATGACAGGAGTCGTCGCGGTGTGTCTCACAGCCCGATTCGTCTATAAAGGTGGAGACTTCTGTCGGGCTGCTGTCACGTTCGTATTTACAGCCGAGGATATCGGCAAAAGCGGACCGCATCCCCGATAGAGGTATCCTGTCCTGGGGCCGTGCAGGGCCGGCGAGAGATGGTTCCACTGTTGCCAGATCGAAGTCGATAATTGTGGTGTACTCGATGTTGGCAGTTTCACTGTAGAAAAGCCCATTTGCTTTGGCGACCGCCTCGGTTATGTCCGCCTCTTTGACGCGGCCGGTCAGTTTAAGATATTCGATTGTTTTGTCGTCGATGGGAAAAAAACCAAGGGTGGCGCCATATTCCGGGGTCATGTTTGAGATGGTGGCCCGGTCGGGGATGGACAGACTTTGCATGCCGGGGCCGAAATATTCGACGAATTTTTCCACCACTTTGTGTTTTCTAAGTAGTTCTGTCAGGGTCAAAACCAGGTCGGTCGCAGTAATACCTGCCCGCATTGTGCCGGTGAGCCGTACCCCGATTACTTCGGGAATGGACATATAATACGGTTGCCCGAGCATAACGGCTTCGGCTTCAATGCCTCCCACCCCCCAGCCCATGACACCGATACCATTGATCATCGGCGTGTGTGAGTCAAGACCTACCACGGTGTCCGGATAGGCGTAATGTATAGTATCAACCTTTTCGGTGATGGTTACCCGGCCCAGATGCTCAAGATTGACCTGATGGCAGATACCGGAATTGGGCGGTACAACCCGAAAGTTATCAAAACATTTTTGAGCCCATTTCAACAGGGAGTACCGCTCGCTGTTCCGCTCATATTCCATTGCGACATTGCTGGTCAGGCTGAGGCTGGTCCCGGAAAAATCGACCTGAACCGAATGGTCGGCAACCAGTTCAACCGGTACGCGAGGGTTGACTTTAGCCGGGTCACCGCCGAGTTTTTTCACGGCATCCCGCATAGCTGCCAGATCGACCACGGCGGGGACACCGGTGAAATCCTGCATCAATACCCGGGCAGGGTGATAGGGGATCTCAACCGGCGCGGCATAGCTTTTTTGCCATGCAGTTATAGCGCGAAGATCCTTTTCGGTAACAATTTTCCCATCAAGTTTTCGAAGCAGATTTTCCACCAGGATGCGGATGGAGTAAGGCAGTCGGTCAATTGTACCCATTCCGCTTTTTTCGAGCTGCCGAATGTCAAAGAAACTGTAGGCAACGCCATCGACCTGCACTTTTTTTACGAAGTCCTGACTAGTAATCATGGTTTCCTCACGTTATTTGGGGCCATTATGGATGATGACGTCGTAAAAAGTACCGAAAGGGCATAGCAATCCGAGAACCTACTCCCTGTTTATCAAACTTTTTATCTGGTCATCTCTATGGGTTAATGTGACTTATTTCCAGTTCATCAATTGCAGTGACAAGTATAATAGGCACGAACGACTGACTGTCCAGAAGTCAGAACCGTCTGCAGTTATTCGTGAATTGCCTGCCCTCTTGAAGTAAACGAGATACCGAGCTGGGACTGAGTACCGATCATGACCGATTCCATAATCGGCGGGTTAATCGGCTTATCTGCATGCCATTCAACGATGAAGTTTGCGCCGGAGCCTCCGGTATTGTCTCTTTGGGCTACGATAAAACGCTCCGACCCGAGCGGTCCCAGTATAATCGGAGCTTTGATATATTTTTTGACGAGAGGACCCTGGGTTTCATGATAGTTCACCGCAGTAATAGTCAGTGAATTGTTCGGATCGACATTGCGGATACTGAGGGTGACCGACAGGAGCAGGGGGTCTTCTTTATTGCCATGGTAAATGTTCGAATAGGCCGGTACATAAACCATCTGTCCTTTGGTCAGCAGCGAGGGTTCTGCGGCCTGAAGAGATGGTGTCTGGAATAGCAGTACCAGGAAAAAGACCAGGAAAAAAAGTTGTAAATATTTTGACTGAGGCATGGTTAGATAATTTTGTATAATTCTTATCCCGGCTAAAAGCTTTGCGGGACTCTGTTCAGTACCCCCTTGAGGGGTGCTGTTTTTAGTACTCGCTCGACAGGTGCTCTTGTCAGTCCCCATGCTGTGCGGGGATAAGTTCATTAACGAAATAACAGCAGTAGTCTCAACGACAGGAAAGAGAGTCACGGCAATTACAGCCTTGCGGGTCTTCCAGCTGTTCAAGCTTTCTGATGTGGTTGCGTTCTTCTTTAATTATCCTTCGCAGTTGCTCTATGGTTTCCTGCTCATCGAGAAATTCAATAAGAAATTCATAGAATAAGATGGTATCCAACTCAAAGGCTTTTGACTTTGCCACTACTTCTTCAATATTTTTAGCATTTTTAAGATCATTTTCATCAATGAGGAAATTGTTGCCTTTGACCATATCCTGCAGCAGGGTACGGCCCATTCGCTCGATCTCCGCCTGTTTCGCCGTCAGAGGTTTCTTTGACTCAAGACCGGTAAACCAGTCGGCATGGCATTTTTCCTCCTCTGCCATCCACACAAGCATCTCTGCCACCTGAGGGTCTTTGGCTGCCTTGCTGGCGTTACGGTAGGTCTCTTCCCCGTTTCTTTCGATCTGTATGGCTATATTGCGAATATCATCAAGTGTGAACATCGAGTCCTCCTGTATTCAGGGATAATCTATGCCTGTTGAGGGTATTGTTTCATGCCACTGTACCGGGCATTAGTTCGTGAAGGAACTCATCACCGCAGAGCACGGGGACTGAACTGCGTACCCTATGGGCGAGTACTAAAAAAAGTCCCGCAATGCTCTTTTGGGCGGGATAAGGCCTTACTTCTGAATGTCTGACGTAACCAACAAGAAAATGGAGTGTACTATAACATTAAAAACCAGAATATACCACCAAGGCACTTACGCCCGACAAGCGAGTACTGAAAAGAATTCCGGCTTATTTTCCCTTTACCGGGGTTACCCAACAGAGCGGTCTTTTTATGTAAAGAACCGGGTGAAGAATTCCACATCCTCCCGCGGAGTCCGATAGTTATTCACCGGAGCCTTTTTCTCCTCATAACCAAGAGCCATGCCGCAGATAAGGATCGTCTCCGGGCTGTAGCCAAGAGCTTCCTTGATCAGGGTCGGGTACTGGCCGAGGGCCGCCTGG
Organism: Desulfobulbales bacterium; assembly: GCA_038204235.1. Lineage (GTDB taxonomy): Bacteria > Desulfobacterota > Desulfobulbia > Desulfobulbales > Desulfocapsaceae > Desulforhopalus_A. Next base: position 7,616 of record JBBRDD010000033.1, on the reverse strand, counting down.
GGGCAAGTGGCAAGCCCTTCTTCGAGGGCTGCCAGCATAACCGATTGAATAAACATACCATAATCGAGAAAAGAACCCTTTTTCATTACCGCATCAAGGAAGAAAAAAAGAATCACCGGCGCATCGAAGGCCCGGTAATTGGCTATCCACTGCTCGAGTCTGCGGGCTTTGTCCCGTCGTTCGATGTTAAGCGCTGCGTAGAGTTGGGCTCCACAGGACACCCGCCTTTTTTTGTATGGTTCGTTCCATTCCAGAGGATAGTAGGTGTAATCCATGGTGCCGATGCCATCTTTGCGAAAAGAGGCTACCATCGCTTCAGTCAGGTCGTCTTTCTTTTTGCCGGTGACAACCGCAACCTGCCAGGGCTGGGCATTGGTTCCGGATGGAGCATGGCGTGCAGCTTGTAAAATCCTGATTATCTTTTCCTGATCGACGGGCTTATTGAGAAAGGCACGTACTGATTTTCGCTCTCTGAGTGCTTCAATAATATTCATGGTTTTTAAGGGTAAGATTGGATTCCATGGGGTTTAAGGATCTTTGCCTGTAGCTTTTGCGAACAACATGTAAAAAAATAAGGAGTGTCAGGAAGAGATCAACAGCATGGAGGAGAAATAGCGATTTATGCTGCCCTGCGGAACCAAAAAATACCAGAGGCGATAGAAAAAATGTTTGTTTTTAGATGCAAATGGTTATCTGTAATGGTTATCTGTATTGGTCATGAAAGGATGTAAGCATCAGGTTAGGTTTTCTGCCTTGATGGTTATTTTAGTGACTTAAAAAAAATATCTCGTAAAGGAACTTATCCCCGTACAGCAGGGGGACTGAAAAAAGCACCCGTCAAGCGAGTACTAAAAAGAATCCAGCAACGCTTTTTGGCGGTGGTAACTTTGTTTACAAAGTATCGCTCTATATACAATTACCAGCAGAAAAGATTTTGTAATCCAGATTAAAGTTGATAGGAGAGAAAGAATGGCCGAAGAAACAACAGTCTTAACCCCCGATGGAATTGAATCTCCTGAGGACGGCGAGAAAAAAGAATCCGGCAAATCACTGGTGGTAGCCAAGGATTTATTGCCGGATCGCTTGATGGTGATACCTCTGCATGATCGGCCGATGTTTCCTAAAATGATGGGGCCGATCATCGTCGATGACGCCATTCTGCAACATGCCATCATGAAACATGTCAATCAGAATGCACCGCTTTATTTTGGGCTTATCCTGCAGCGACCAAGAGAAGACGGGCTGGCTCATGCAGCACAAAGTGGTGACGAATTCTTTAAAGTGGGCTCCGTCGCCCGGGTAATTCAGGTGTCACCATTCAAGCCGGGTGAACCTCTACAGGTGTTGGTGCAGGCTCTGGAGCGCTTCGATGTCCTGGATTTATTAAAAACAGACTCTATTTTTACCGCCGACGTAAAGTACTGGTATGAGAATATCCAGGAGAATACCGAAGAACTCAAAGCTTATTCGGTGGCGATTATTGATTGCATTAAAGAACTGGTCAATATGAACCCCTTGTTTAAAGAGGGGTTGAGTCTTCTTATTGAGCGGATCAACTTGAGCGACCCGGGGTCTCTCGCCGATTTTGCCGCCTCTATGACCACTTCCTCTGGCACTGAAATCCAGAAAGTGCTGGAAACCTTCGATGTCCGCAAGCGCCTCGAAATGGTCTTGATTCTTTTGAAAAATGAGGTGGAAATTTCTAAACTCAAAGCCAAAATTTCCAAGCGGATTGAGGAGCAGCTGTCCAAACAGCAACGGGAATTTTTTCTCAAACAGCAATTGCAGGAAATCAAAAAAGAACTGGGCCTGGCCAAAGACGATACCCAGACAGAGATAGAGAAATATCAGGAGCGCCTGAAAAAACTTGTTCTCTCCGATGAAGCACGGGAGAAAGTTGCCGAGGAAATGGAAAAACTCAAGCTTCTCGGTGCTTCTTCCCCTGAATTCAATGTAACCCGGACCTATCTCGATTGGCTGACCATCCTCCCATGGGGGATCTATTCCAAAGACAGCTACGATCAGAAAAAGGCGGCGAGGGTTCTAGACCGTGACCATTACGGTCTTGAGGACGTCAAAAATCGGATTCTGGAGCTGATTTCTGTCGGCGTCATCAAAGGAGATCTGTCCGGTACCATCCTGCTCCTGCAAGGCCCGCCGGGGGTTGGTAAGACCTCGATAGGCCGATCGGTGGCCGAGAGCCTGGGTCGGGAGTTTTATCGCTTCTCTCTTGGCGGCATGCGCGATGAGGCGGAAATAAAAGGTCATCGCCGGACTTATATCGGCGCAATGCCGGGAAAATTCATTCAGGCAATTAAGACCTGTAAAACGTCGAATCCGGTCATTATGCTCGATGAGATCGATAAAATCGGCGCCAGCTTTCACGGCGACCCTGCTTCAGCTTTGCTCGAAGTGCTTGATCCGGAGCAGAATCGGGATTTTCTTGATCATTATCTGGATGTTCGTTTTGATCTGTCAAAAATCTTCTTTATCTGTACGGCCAACCAGTTAGACACGATTCCCGGTCCACTTATGGACAGGATGGAGACCATCCAGTTGCCTGGCTATATCCTTGAGGAAAAGGTTGAGATTGCCAGAAGGCATTTGATCCCGAAACAGCTGAAGGCCCATGGCTTGACTGCAAAACAGATCACCTTGTCAAAAGCCGTGGTCGGAGAGATTGCCGATGGCTATGCCCGCGAGGCTGGCGTGCGTGGTCTGGAAAATTGTATCAAGAAAATTCTCCGAAAATCGGTCAACAAGATTATTGAAAACCCGGACCAGAATATCCGTATCAAAAAAGATGAACTGAGGGATTTGCTCGGGAAACGATATTTTACCGAGGACCAGGCCTTCAAAAAGCCCCGGGTCGGGGTTATTACCGGCCTTGCCTATACCAGCATGGGGGGAACCACCCTGCATATTGAATCCGTGCCCATTCCTACCGGCCAGCCCGGTTTTAAACAGACCGGCCAGCTTGGCAAGGTTATGGTCGAATCATCGGAGATTGCCTATAGTTATATCCGTTCTTTGATGCGGGGCAATAACGAGGGAACGGAATTCTTCAAAAATAATCTTGTGCATCTGCATGTACCGGCGGGGGCAACGCCTAAAGATGGGCCTTCAGCCGGAATAACCATGGCCTGCTCGATTTATTCTATTGTCATGAATCAGCCGATCCGCCCGAATCTTGCCATGACGGGAGAGTTGACGCTTACCGGACTGGTCATGCCGATTGGCGGGGTGAAGGAAAAGATGATCGCCTCAAAGAGGGCGAAAGTGCAGGAGGTAATTTTACCAAAAGATAACGAGGAAGATTTCGAAATGCTTCCCGATCACATCAAGGAAGGTATAACTCCCTACTTTGTTTCGACCTTTGATGAGGTTAAACGGATTTGTTTCAAGCAGGGAAGCTGAGCGTCGCTGCAAAAGCCGACACAAGAAAAATGGAGCGGGAAACGAGATTCGAACTCGCGACGTCAACCTTGGCAAGGTTGCACTCTACCACTGAGTTATTCCCGCTCATTTTTGGCGAAAGGAAGTTTTTTTTAGCAGAACGACAATCTGAAGTCAATCATTATTTTATGACCTGCAGATTGTTCTTTCATTGCAATGCACTTTATTATTCCGGCAGGAGGTCGTAATAATAGGTAAGGATGTCGGTCCGGGTTACAATGCCTATTACTTTGCCGTTCTCAACCACCGGAAGGTAGCCGACATCTTTTTCAATCATTATACCAGCAGCAACCGACGGGGCGGCACCCGGGGCAATGGTGACAATATTTCTGGCCATGAACGCCTTGACCGGGCTGTCCCAATGCTGTTCTTTTTTAACCCGCTTGAAATCCCACAAGACAATAATGCCATGAATCTCATCGTCTTCCATGACCATGATGCCTCTGACCTTTTTTGTAGTCATCAAGGACTGGACATCCCGCATGGGCGTTGAAGGGGGCACGGAGATAACCGGAAAGGACATGATGTCGGAGATCCTGGCGCTTTCTGTTTTGTCCGATGTCAGCCCGGCAATAATCGATTTTTTAATCTGTCGCGGTGACATATCGTAGCTTTTGACCGTCGCTGACCCTGCTCCGGCGTGTCCGCCACCTCCGAGAACAGCCAGCACTTTGCCGATATTGATATTTTCTGAACCGCTACGACCAATGATGGTATTTCTGCCGTCATTGGTGAAAATTACAAAAAGAGCATCAACATTGACAATCTTGCGGTACATATTCACTACAGCCGCCAGGTTGGTTACTTTTTTGTCCAGGCTTATAGTGTTAAAGCCGATTGTATTGCCGTTGATAGTGAATTTTTCAGTATCCTTCATCATTTCAAAAAGAATCTCTTTTTGATTCTCTTCGTATGGCGGATTGAGAAAAAAAGCAGCCACATTGAGGTCCGCCCGGTGATCAAGAAGATAGGCAGCCGCCCGGGCGTCTTCTGCTGTAGTTGAGGGGTAGGAGAGATGCCCGGTGTCTTCATAAAGTCCAATCAGCATGACCGTTGAATCGAGAGGCGTCAGTTCCAGCCGGCGTTTCTTTATCTCGCGTATGAGCAGTGTCACTGTTGAACCGATCTGTTCCTTGCAGGACCAGGTTGGCACGATATCGCCGTGTCCCATCATGTGGTGATCCCACAGGTCAATTTCCAGATCTTGCCTGTCTGCCAGCTTATCCAGGCGATCCAGCCGCTGCCACTGATCCGTATCGAGGACGATCAGCTTTTTCACGTCATCGTGTGGAACTTCATGGGGCAGGATGAGATTGAAAGCTGTCTTATGGGTTGACAGAAACTGCTCAACATTTTTGTTGGTCATTTTCGGGACCACGCCGACACAGCCGGGATAGAGAAGCGTCGCAGCAATAACTGAAGCGAGGCCGTCGAAGTCGGTGTTCTTGTGGGTCGTTGCTATAAGCATTGCACAGGCCAATCAAAGATTATGGCGTCGTAAAAACCACCCAAAGGGCATAGAAATCTTCATCTGCTTCGTTGTTTCAATTTTTCTATCATCACGACGTACTTGAGCACGCCTCAACAATAGAAAAATATTACGTCTCGCTCGCATAGGAAGTTTTTTGCTTAGCCATCTCTATTTTAGATTTTTATGATTTCATCAAAGATAAGGAAAATCCGTTAACTGTTGCAAAAAGAAAATCTACCGCGAATCTACTGGAGTTGATAGACCGGGCGTGTCGATGTATCGCGATAGTAGACCATCATCTGTTCCGCAAGAACGCCCAGTCTTTGCTCGCGATTGGCTGGAGAGGGATGGGTGCTGAGGAATTGCGGTGGGCTGTTGCCACCCACCTTGGCCATTTTCTGCCAGAGTGTTACTGCCGCCCTGGGATCATATCCCGCCCGTGCGGCCAGTTCAATGCCCATTTGATCTGCTTCTGTTTCGGATGTTCTGCTGTTGGGCAGAGTTATGGCAGTTGCGGCGGCCAGAGAGCTGCCGCTCAAGATGGCACCTTTATAAGCACTGTCACCTGTAGCAATGGCTACCCCGGACAGACCGAGCTGTGTGGCAAGGGCCATGGACATCCGTTCTGCGGTATGGTTGGCCAGCGCATGGGAAATCTCGTGGCCCATGACCTGGGCTATCTCATCGTCGGTCGCATGCAGCTTGTCGATCAGCCCGGTATAGATTGCCATCTTGCCACCCGCCATACACCAGGCATTGACCGTCTCCGGATCATCGATGACCTTGACTGTCCATTCCCAGTTTCTGGTGTTTGGATAACGCTGTACAGCCTGGGCGATAATCCGACCGGTAATAAGTTTAATCCGTTCGGAAGTGACTGGGTTGGAGTCTATTTTTCCTTCTTTTTGCAGGGGGAGAAGGGTCTGTACATACGCCTCGCGAGAGGAGCTGATGGCCTGTTCCGGCGACACGAGCATGAACTGTGAACGTCCGGTGGGGCTGGTGGCGCAGGCCGATAGGGCAAAAAAAGCCAGGAGGATGAACAGTTTTTTCATTGTAGAACCTTTTATAGAAAATCAGGTATGGTATACGTTAAAGGGTGACTGGTACTTGCGTCAGTCGATCTTCAATATTGAATCATACCATCTAAAATATCCATGCGACAAGGGGAATGCAAGTTTCTGACAATTAAACACCAGTGCTGCCTCTTACGCGTCATGGAATCGGCGCTATGACGACGGAGACTGTTAAAAAGGAAATCGACGTTTTAACATCCCTCAAGGGGGTACTCTCTATAGTCCCCCCTTGAGGGGGGTAAGAGCCTTGGCGGTGAGTTGAGGTTCTGATTATAAATTTAGCTCAGGATTTCTTGTTTTTTATCGCAGCATTCAGGGAGCAAGGCACTAAAAGGGAATCAATGACCGGAAATATTAATATGGATAAGCTGCAGCATCTCTGGCTGCGGCAGCTGCAGCTTGAATTTGCAGAAATTTGCCAGACTTATAACTTGGCTCTGAGGCCTCCTGTCTTTGAAATATCCGAGGCCAGAAAAGAGCTCGGAGCCTGGCAGTCGCAGACCAGAACCCTGCGGCTCAGCCGTCATTTGATCCTTAATTATTCGTGGTCGGTGACAATGCAGGTGCTAAAACATGAGATGGCGCATCAGCTCTGTACCGAAATTTTTCATAGTATCGGTACGCCCCATGGTGAAGATTTTCAGCGGGCTTGTGAGATCCTGGGGGTTATGCCGGAATATCGTCGCACCGGGTCTGCCATGGTCGAGATGGTGGAGCAGGCAAGTTCCGGATCAAAAATCTCTGAACGAGGCCAGGCCTGCATGGCCAGGGTGGCAAAACTTCTGGCGCTCTCCCAGTCGGCCAATGAGCATGAGGCGGCGCTGGCGATGCAGAAGGCAAACGATCTGATTGAGAAATACCATATCGAAGAACTCGGCAATGATGTCGAGTTTCGTTACGGTTATGGGGTAATTGACCGGAAAAGAAAACGAATAGAAAGTTATCAAAGGCGAATCTGCACTATTCTGCATGATTTTTTCTTTGTCAGGGTCGTCCTGGCCAGTCTCTATGATCCCCTGCGCAACGATACCTATAAAACTATTGAGCTTATGGGCACGAAAGAAAATGTGGCCATTGCTGAATATTGTTATTTTTTCCTGGAAAACAGGCTCGCCTCGCTGTGGTCTTTGCACAAGACCCGCTTTACAGGGTCGGTCAGAACCGAAAAAAACAGCTATTATCTTGGATTGCTTCGCGGCTTTTCCCAGAAACTGGAGGAGCAGAAAAAAACGAAAAAGGACTTGCCCAGTCAACCACACCTGGGTGAGCTGGTTGTGGCCGATGAACAACGGCTGACGCATTTTGTTGACATGCGTTTTCCCCGACTCAGAAAGGCAGCCAGAAGTGGTGCCAAGGTGTATAAAAACACCTACAATGAAGGCGTGGAGACGGGCAAAACGATTTCTTTTGCAGAAGGCGTCACCGATAAAAATAAAACCTTCGGTGGATTGCTGCCGTGACCAAGACTCTTTATATTAGATATAATGGTTAACACATAAGCAAAAATAGACCTGCCTACCTTGCAAACGTGGGTTAAGTTGTAGACTCAACCAACAACTCAGAGCCAAAATCAAGGAGGCAGGTCATGCAGAAAATAATAAAGAATATCGGCT
>JBBRDD010000032.1:0-31827 GCA_038204235.1 Desulfobulbales bacterium | reverse complement strand
GCCACGGCCCCGCATTCCAGACTCACTGACCGCCTGCTCCACCTGTTTGGGCGACAGCTCGGTTATGGCCTTTTTGAGCGCGGTAAAACCACCTTCGTCACGATATTCGGCAAAGGTGACACAGCGTCCGGATTTATTATGTTGAAAGAGTGGTTGCTCCATAATTCTTGATACCTGGTTGTCCTGTCTGAACCGCTACTTTCCCTGCGCCGTGCCCATGGAAACCATGGGAACTAGGCCTTCACCCTTTCCTGCTGCAAAATATCGAGGGCTTTTTCCACACTCAGCCGCCCATACAGATTATCCCCGACCAGCATGGTCGGCGATTCACCACAGTTGCCAAGGCAGCAGCAGGGCAACAGGGTAAACATTCCGTCAGCCGTGGTGGCCCCCACCACAATGTTCAGCCGGGCAGCCAGCTGTTGCAACAGGGTTTCGCCGCCCATGGCCCAGCAGGAGATGGAGTCACAGACATGGACCACCTTTCTTCCCACCGGCCGGCGATAAATCATTTCATAAAAGGTGGCGAGTTCTTCCACCTGCAAAGGACTGAGGCCCAGCAGCCCGGCTGCTTCCTCCACCGCCTCGTCGGTAAGCCAGCCGTAATAATGCTGCAGTTCCTTCATCACCTCCACCGCAGCCTCCCGCGGTTCGACCGCTGCGGCAACGCGCGTCTTAAGCGCCTTTTTTAAGTCTTCATCAATCATAAATATGTCACCTGTCGATATCCGCCAGAACAAAATCAATCGAGCCGATAATAGCCAGAAAATCCGCCACCAGCCATCCCCGGCACATCAGCGGCAGGGCCTGAATATGAGGAAAACTAGGGGTTTTGATGCGCATGCGATAAGGGATATTCAGGCCGTCGGAAACGACGAAATAACCATTCTCTCCTTTGGGCGCCTCGGTAGCGCTGTAATTCTGCCCTTTGGGCGGTGCCATTCCCCTGGTCGAATTGACAAAGTGATGGATCAGCGACTCGATATCCTGCAGGGTGTCGGGTTTTTGCGGCAGTACATACCGATAGTCGTCGGTTATCCAGCGGCCATCCGGCATATCGCCCAAACACTGGCTGATAATGCGCATCGACTGCCTGATCTCTTCCACTCGAACGACATAGCGGGCCCAGCAATCGCCCCCTTCGGCCACGGCAATATCAAAATCGAAGCGGTCGTAACCACCATAGACCATTTTTTTGCGCAGATCCCAGGCAAAACCGCAGGCGCGCAGATTGGGTCCGGAGAGTCCCCATTCCATGGCCTCATCCAGGCTGATCGCGCCGACACCTTTGAGGCGGGCGGTAAAAATAGGGTTGGCTTTTAGAAGGTCGTCATATTCCTTCAAGCGGGCCGGCATCCAGTCGAGAAAAGCCCGGACCGGCGTTTGCCAGCCTTCAGGGAGATCCTCAGCGACCCCGCCGATCCGAAACCAGGCCGGATGCATTCGCCCGCCGGTGATCATCTCAACGATATCAAAGATCTTTTCCCGATCAGTGAACATATAAAAAACCGGGGTCATTGCCCCAAGATCGGCGGCAAAAGAGCCGAACCAGACCAGGTGGCTGGCAATGCGAAATAACTCGGCCAGCATCACCCGGATAACCGTCGCCCGCTCCGGCACGGTGATGCTGCACAGCCGCTCGACGCTGGTCACATAAGCCAGATTATTCTGCACCCCGGCCAGATAATCGATCCGGTCGGTATAGGGGATAAACTGGTTCCAGTGCTGCCGCTCGCCGATCTTTTCTGCGCCGCGATGGTGGTAGCCGATGTCGGTATCCATGTCGACGATCTCTTCCCCGTTCAGCTTGAGCATAAAACGGATGATGCCATGGGTGCCGGGATGCTGCGGCCCCAGATTGATGATCATCGTCTCCTCATCGATACGCTCGAAAAAATCAGATGCTGGAAGAGACTGGTGATTGCGCGCATCTTCGGTGGTATACGGCGCCATCTCGGTGGCTCGCGAGGGATGTTCTTTGCGTAAGGGATGTCCCTGCCAGTCCGGCGGCATCAGGATGCGTCTGAGGTCCGGGTGCGATGCAAAACGGATACCGAACATATCGAAGACTTCCCGTTCATACCAGTTGGCGGACGGAAAAACCCCCGTCACACTCGGTAGCTCGGGATACTCGCCCTGCAACTCGGTTTTGATGCGTAGATAGCCGGGTGTTTCAAAACAGAGCAGATGGTAATTCAAGGTGAAATCAGGATACCGGCCCCGGTCGTGACGGCATGATTCGTCAACGGCAGCGATATCTTCCAGGCGACGAAATGGCCTGATCGGACGATTTTTTAGAAATGCCAGCAACTCCGGGACGCTTTCGGCAGGTGCGGTATAGGTGAGCATATCAGTGGCCGTCGCATCAATCGTTACTTTGCCGGGGAAGGCGGCTTCCAGCTCACCCGCAAGGCCAAAATCTGGATAGTCGTGGCGCAGGGCTGGCGGCCGCCACATATCGACTGAACGGGACATGGCAAAGCGCGGCTGCTGCAGCGAGGTGCCGCGCTTGGCAATTCCTGTCATGCCCGGGCCACGATTGTCTCGGGATTTGGTCAGCCCGTCGATCAGTATCGGTGCCGTCGTTCCCTGGCTGCCCCCGGCCATATGTAAAACCGGCCGGGCCGGACTCTCTCCTTTACGTATTTTTTCCTGGAGCATGATAAGGCCCTGAATCAAGGCCTCCGGCCGTGGCGGACAACCGGGCACGTAGACATCGACCGGTAGGATCTGGTTAATCCCCTGGACGACGCTGTAGACATCGTACATGCCGCCGGAGTTGGAGCAGCTACCCATGGAGATCACCCAGCGTGGCTCGGGCATCTGTTCGTACAGCCGTAAGATAGAGGGAGCCATCTTCTTGAAGATGGTGCCGGAGGTAATCATTAAATCCGCTTCGCGGGGGGAGCCGCGCAGGACCTCGGCACCGAAGCGGGCGATATCGAGGCGAGAGGTAAAAGCGGCCATCATCTCGACAAAGCAGCAGGAAAGTCCCCAGAACATTGGCCAGAGCGAGTTGGCCCGGCCCCAGTTGATCATATCGTCCAGGCGGGTGAGCAGGATATTGTCCGGGATGTCATGCTTCATGGCGTCGTGAAAATTCTCCATCTGCTTCGTTATTGTAATTTTTCTATCATTACGAAGTACTCGAGTACGCCGTAATGATAGAAAAATATTACGCCTCGCATACGTAGCTTTTCGAAGTCTACGCTTATCTACTTAGCCATCTTGAAGTTCGACTTTTTACGAGTTTGTCATACTTCATGACGACCATTCATCGTTGTCCTCATTTTTGACGGGCCCCATTCCAGCCCACCCTTCAGCCATATCCAGACCAGTCCCAGCAACAGCGCAACGATAAAGAAAGTGATATGGATCAGGCCACCCAGCCCCAATTGATCCCAGACGACCGCCCAGGTGAAGATAAAGGCACTTTCCACATCGAAGACGATGAAGAATATAGCCAGCAGATAAAAGGGAATGTACAGACGGAGACGAGCCGAACCAGTGGGGATGACGCCGGATTCGTAGGGCAGCTCCTTGTTGCGGTTGGTTGTTTTGGCACCGAACCACCAGGAGGCGAGAAGCATCCCGCCAACAAGGATGACGGTCACGAGAGTATAAACAATCAGGGCAGAAAATTGTGCTGGCTGCATGTCGCGCCTTTCAATTACCGGCTGTACCTATCCAAGTATTGGAATAAATCTAACACGTTTACAGTTCTGACCCCGCCAAAAAGCTTCGCAGGATTCTTTCCAATGCCCCTTGCGGGTACTCATGTCAGTACCCCCTTAAGGGGTGTAAGTTCCTTCACGAAATAATATTGTTGTATAGGAAACAAGAATAGTATTTCTAAGTGACTAAGATTAAGCAGACTTGTTTTATTTTCCAGTGAATAGTTACAGTACCTTATACTGATTTTTCAACAAATATGCCATGAAAACATCAATATCATGAAATTCTCCACCAGCCTGTTTTATCGGCCAAAGGCTTGTTCCTCTCGTTTCTTCGCCGAAAAACCCGGAGCCGCCAAGGACGTCGATAGTCCTGGTCGAAAAGAATCGTCCTGCGCACGTGGATTTTTATCTACTGATTCGTCAGGCTAGCAGATCTTTTGCATTTTTTCCTGCTTCTCTTTTTTATGTGATCATTTGCAGGCGCACGCTATATACTCTTCGCAGAGAAAGTAACCGTTTGCGCGCCGAACTGCAGACGGTACACGCCCGCTCCCTCTCCAGGCAAAAGCTGCTGCTGCCTGGAACTCAGAGCTCCCTCAATGCTTGACATTTATTAGAACTTAGATCCTTACTACATTATTCCCTTTTACCCTCGCCCGGCAACTTTCCGGCCGATTTTCACCTGTCACCAAGGAGACAAAAATGACTATCCATAATCTGCACATAAGCCTCGCCCCGCTGATATCATTGCTTGCCGGAATTCTCATTCTGGTCGCCCCACGTCTGCTCAGATACATCGTTGCCATATATTTGATCGTCATAGGCATCATAGGATTGACAGGTGGACGCGGCATACATATTTGAGAGCAGTTAAGCAACAGTTTGAATAGACGATTAATGAACGCTGGATGAGAGGTCCAAATGGCTTCGAATTTGAGGATAGGATCTTCCCGAAAAGTAATCCTGTAATACCGGCGTGGGGGAAGTTTGGTGAGTCCTGGTAATATTTTATTGCAGAAAGGAGATGAAAAAATGGGAGAAATAATGAAACGCACCATATTTTTGATGACAATAATTGCCTTAGGCCTGACCTTCGGCTGCGCCCAAAAGGGCAAAGACGTAGCAGAGTCTTTCAACAGGGCAACAGCAGCCATCCAGACCGCCCGGACCGCAGAAGCAGGTAACTATGCCCCGCTTGACCTGCGAATAGCCGAGGATAAGCTGGCCGACGCGCGGACAGCAGAAACTCGTGAAGACTACGATAAGGCGAGAATGCTGGCTGACGAAGCTCGGATCAATGCCCAGCTGGCTGAAAAAAAGGCAGATGCGGAAAAGGCAAAACGCGCCACCAAAGAGATACGTGACAGCGTCGAAGGGCTGGACGATGCTATCAGAAAACCTTTATGAAACAAAATTGTCTTCAACAGAGTGTGTGGAGGTAGGGAATGATACAAGGAAACAAAAATAGTTGGTTGACGCATGGTTTAATGACCTTTCTGATTGCAGGCCTGGCCTTTCTGACCTTTGGCTGTGCGGGTCCTAAAGAAAATACGGCCCTTAAAAACGCGCGGGATGCGTACATGCAGGCAAAAGCAAACCCGAGCGTTGAGGCGAATGGTGCCGTAGCTCTGTACGAAGCCGGCAAAATTCTGACCAAAGCGGAACATGCCAAGGACAATGTCAAAATGACCCATCTGGCATATATGGCCCAGAAGCAGACAGCTATCGCGGTGGCGATTGCAGAGCAAAAAGTTGCCGACATAGAACGGCAGCAACTTGCCGGCGATACCAGCAAGATACTGCTTCGCCAGAGAGAACAGCAGGCCCGCACCGCATCACGTGAAGCGGCAACTGCTATGGCACGGTCCAAAGCGCTCGAAGAAGAACTCAATGCGCTTAAAGCTAAAAAAACAGATCGTGGATTTGTGCTTACTTTGGGGGATGTCCTCTTTGCGACCGGCAAGGCAGACCTGATGCCGGGTGCACAGAGAACCATTGACCAGCTGGCAGCCTTCCTCAATAAATACCCCAACAAGAGCGTCAGTGTGGAAGGTCACACGGACAGCAGAGGAAGCGAGAGCTTCAACTTGATGCTGTCGCAGAGTCGCGCGGAATCAGTGCGCTCGGCCATTATGGCCCGTGGCATCAGTTCTGATCGAATCACGGTCAAGGGGCTCGGTGAGATGTACCCTGTTGCCAGCAACGATACTCCTGCCGGGCGTCAACAGAACCGACGGGTAGAGATCGTCATTTCCCCCGACGAGTAAACACCTGGTTGCATAGAATGCAGCAATCTTTACGTATATATCTGCAACCGGGGCACTCCCTTTAGGGAAAAGCCCCGGTTCTTTTCTGGAATCTCCTGCAAACAAATATTATTTTCATCTCCTGGCCAAATACTTGTACCCACTGAGTGCACTGCAATTCCTGCACTCCGCCTCCAACTGCGATGTCGCGCCGGCATGCACTTCATGCAGATGACAAAAATGTCCGGTTGATTGTCTCCTGGATCATTGTTAATACATTTAATTGAATAATAATGGTATATTCCAAGTTTTTGGCAGAACGTCACCGAGAATTGAAATCGATCCGCAAAAAACCTCATGCAGGAATAATTTTGGGAGATACAGGGGAGTATATGAACAGTGCCAAACAGAGAGGATTGCCCAGGATCATGCTGTTTCTGGCTCTCTCCAGGACTCCACACGGTCTGCTCGATATCTGTTCCCCTTTACTCGCAGCATTGCTGTGGCTGGGACGACTCCCGGAACCGCTTGTCATCATCCAAGGTACTGTTGCCGCATTTGCAGGCTATACTGCGGTCTATGCCTTAAATGACATAATCGATTATCAAAACGATAAGCAAAAGATCGGCCAGACAGGTTTTCGCCGGGAGACCAGTTATCTTGATGCCGCCTTTGTCCGTCACCCCCTGGCCCAGGGCCTGTTAAGCATGCCGGAAGCCATTGCCTGGGCCGGCGGCTGGATGATCATTGCTCTGCTGAATGCCTACCTGCTCAATCCGGTCTGTGCTCTTATCCTGGTTATTGGCTGTTTTCTGGAAATAATCTATTGCCTTTTGCTGCAGATAAGCCACCTGCGGACCCTGGTGAGCGGGATAGTCAAGACTCTCGGCGGACTGGCGGCGATATTTGCAGTCGATGCCTCCCCGGAACCGGTCCTGCTCCTGCTGGTGTTTTCCTGGTTGTTTTTCTGGGAAATAGGCGGGCAGAATGTTCCGGCCGACTGGCATGACATAGAAGAAGATATAGCTCTCAAGGCCCGAACTGTGCCGGTTTCCCTCGGGCCCAAAATTGCCAGTTTTATTGTCCTGTGTACCCTCTGTCTCAGCATCGTTTTGAGCGCAGTTCTGTTCCGGGTCGCCCCCCTGCAGGTACCTTTTCCTCTCTATCTGGCCACGCTGTTGGCGGGGATTTATCTTTTGATTATACCGGCTGTGCGCCTTTTCCAGACGAGAGACAGGGATGAGGCGGCGGCGCTATTCAACCGGGCCAGCTATTATCCATTTTTGCTCTTTATCTTCGCGCTGATGAGTCTCGCGATGTAAGACCGTCGGTTTTTCATGGCACGCTAAAATCCGAGCTTGATGGTGGCCTAAGAATTGAGTAACATATCGTATTTGAGAGGGATCTTAAAAAATTACCGGCTGAAAACATTTTTGCCATCACCTTCAAAAGGTTGAGCACATCACCCATATGAATGTTTCAACAAACAGTGCCTCCCAGCAAACAAAACAGTCAAAGGAGGACAATTTGGTAAGCAAAAAATATTGCCGACAATTTGCAAGAGAACTCCCCCCGGTACACCAAAAGAAAACCGGGAAGTGTCATTCTTTATGGCAACAGCGATGGGTAAAGCTGCTCCCTGCACTTCCGGCACTTTTTCTCGGCGGGTGCAGTGAACTTGTTCTGCTTGATCCCAAGGGACCAATCGGTGAAACAGAGCGGTTTGTCATTCTTCTCGCCTTTGCCCTCATGCTGCTTGTCGTCATTCCGGTGATCGTCATGGCGTTCTGGTTCCCCTGGAAATATCGGGCCGGCAACAGCAAAGCAGACTATGATCCCAAATGGAGCGATTCACACAAAATAGAACTGGTCGTCTGGCTGGTCCCGGCGGTGATCGTCACCTGCCTCAGCGTGCTTATCTGGAAAACTACCCATCAATTGGATCCATATAAACCGATCATTTCGACCAGCAAACCTATCAATGTTGAAGCGGTGTCTCTTGATTGGCAATGGCTGTTTATTTATCCGGATGAAAATATCGCCGTGGCCAACCATCTCGTCTTTCCGGCACATGTACCGCTGAACCTGAGAATCACCTCAGATACGGTTATGACTTCTTTTTTCATCCCGCAACTGGGCAGTCAGATTTATGCCATGGCGGGCATGCAGACCCGCCTGCACCTGCTGGCCAATGAACCGGGAAGCTATGCCGGACAAAACCAGCAATACAGCGGCGAAGGCTATGCGGGGATGAATTTCAAGGCAGTTGCCACAACTCCCGAAGAATATGCCGCATGGCTGACAGAGAGCCGAAAAGCACCGCAAAAGCTCGACCTGGCCCGATACGAGCAACTTGCCAAACCGACAACGGACACCTCCATTTCCTATTTCTCATCGGTTGAGCCCGGGCTGTTCGACTCTATCATCCACAAATATATGACCATGACCACCTCGGATGGTACAGCCGAGGACATGCCGATGAAATCCATGCACCACATGAAAGGTAATTGATATGTTCGGAAAGTTAAGCCTTGACGCAATCCCCTACCACGACCCTCTCATTATGATGGCGGTCATCGGTTCTATGTTTCTGGGCCTGGCTATCATGGGCCTGATCAGCTATTTCCGTAAATGGACCTACCTCTGGACGGAATGGCTGACCAGCCTCGATCACAAAAAGATCGGTATCATGTATATCGTTCTGGCTCTGGTCATGATGCTGCGGGGATTGTCCGATGCAGTCATGCTGCGCTCGCAGCAGGCCATTGCCATGGGCTCCCAGGGATATCTGCCGCCGGATCACTTCAACCAGGTTTTCAGCGCCCACGGCACAATCATGATTATCTTCGTGGCCATGCCCTTTCTGACCGGCCTGATAAATATTGTTGTTCCTCTGCAGCTCGGGGCCCGGGATGTGGCGTATCCCTTTCTCAATTCCGTCAGTTTCTGGTTGACCACCACCGGCGCCATGCTGGTCATGGTATCGCTGGGAGTCGGGGTCTTTTCCAAGGCCGGCTGGAGCGGCTACGCGCCTTTGACGGAGCTGCAGTACAGTCCGGATACGGGGGTTGATTACTGGTTATGGTCATTGCAGATCGCCGGGATCGGCTCGCTGCTGACCAGCGTCAATTTCCTGGTCACCATTCTGAAAATGCGCGCCCCCGGTATGAACCTGATGCGTATGCCGATCTTCGTCTGGACAACGCTGTGCACCAGCGTACTGATGCTTTTTTCCTTTCCGGTCCTGACTGTCGCCCTTTCCATGGTGACGCTTGATCGCTATCTGGGCATGCATTTTTTCAGCAACGATTTCGGCGGCAATATGATGATGTATGCCAACCTGTTCTGGATCTGGGGCCATCCAGAAGTCTATATTGTGGTGCTGCCGGCCTTCGGGATCTATTCCGAAGTTTCCGCCACCTTCTCAAGCAAGCGTCTGTTCGGCTATACGTCAATGGTGTATGCCACTGCCGCGATTATGGTTCTGTCGTTTTCCGTCTGGGTGCATCATTTTTTCACCATGGGTGCCAGTCCCAACGTCAACATTTTCTTTGGCATCACCACCATGATTATTGCTGTCCCCACCGGGGTGAAGATTTTCAACTGGCTGTTCACCATGTATCGCGGCCGGGTCCGCTTCACCACGCCGATGCTCTGGACCCTGGGATTTATCACCACCTTTGCTATCGGCGGCATGACGGGAGTTCTTCTGGCTGCGCCGCCCGCTGATTTCGTTCTGCACAACAGCCTGTTTTTGATTGCTCACTTCCATAACGTGCTGATCCCCGGTGCGCTGTTTGGCTACCTTGCCGGGTATGCCTACTGGTTTCCCAAGGCCATCGGCTTTGCGCTCGATGAAAAATGGGGTAAACGAGCCTTCTGGTCCTGGCTTATAGGTTTTTACCTGGCCTTTATTCCCCTGTACATTCTCGGGTTCATGGGCATGCCCCGCCGTATGGCACATTATGACAATCCCGCCTGGCAGCCTTATCTGATCGTCGCCGCGATCGGAACCCTGGTTGTTATGTTCGGTGTTCTCTGCCAGATAATCCAACTCATTGTCAGCATCAGGGCCCGTCAGAGTAATCGTGACCTGACCGGTGATCTTTGGGATGGCAGGACCCTGGAATGGGCGACTGCTTCACCGCCGGCCGTCTATAACTTTGCCACTGTGCCGGTAGTCCATGATATTGACGCCTTTACGGACATGAAGGAAAAAAGCATCGCCTACACCAGGCCAAAACACTATGAAGACATCCATATGCCAAAGAACAGTGCCTGCGGCTTAATCAGCGGGATATTGGCCTTCGTCTTCGGTTTTGCCATGATCTGGCATATCTGGTGGCTGGCCATTGCCAGCGCCCTTGGCATACTTATCACGATTATCGCCCGTGCCACCGATGATGAGAGCCATTACACCATCACCGCCGCTGAAGTCGAAGCGATGGAAAACAAACACATACATGATATGCTCGCCGCGGGTGGAGCTGCCAGGTAAGCTGACTATCTTGGCTATTATTCAAGGTAGGTACAGGAGATATTGCATTAATGACAACTAAGACCATGACCACTGACGCCACAACTACCGAAGTCTGGGAAGAGCATGATATTGCGGGGAATCAGTCATTTGGTTTCTGGCTGTACCTCATGTCCGACCTGGTGCTTTTTGCGGCCATTTTCGCCACCTATGCGGTTCTGGCGCACAATTACGCCGGTGGTCCCACCGGCAGGGAGCTGTTCGATTTACCCATGGTCTTCGCCGAAACGATGTTGCTGCTGGTCAGCAGTGCGACCTTCGGTCTGGTCATGATCAACATGCACCAGGGCAAGCGCGACTGGGTTTTGGGCTGGATGGTCGTCACCTTCCTGCTCGGACTCGGCTTCATTATCATGGAAGTCCATGAGTTCCGCACCTTGATTCAGGAGGGCAACGGACCAGACCGCAGTGCCTTTCTGTCGGCATTTTTCACCCTGGTCGGCACCCATGGCGCCCATGTCGCCTCCGGTCTGATCTGGATGGCGGTAATGATCTTCCAGGTGATCGTTAAGGGTTTTACCCTCCCCGTTCAGTCCCGTTTGATGCGCCTCAGTATGTTCTGGCACTTTCTCGACATCGTCTGGGTCGCCGTATTTACTATTGTCTATCTTATGTCTTTTGTATAATAAAAGGTGCCCGCTATGAGCCATTCATCCATCGACAGCACCGGGGCAAGCCGGGGTACGTTTCCCTCCTATGGTATCGGCTTCGTCCTTTCCGTCATTCTGACCGCCATCGCCTTCTGGATTACGATGAACGGCGCAGCTTCCCGCCCAGTCATCCTGATTACCATTTTTGGCGCCGCAAGTGCTCAGATTCTGGTCCATCTGCACTATTTTCTGCATATGGACAGGTCATCGGCGGCAGGCTGGAATGTGCTGGCTCTGGTGTTCACCTTCCTGATCATGGTCCTCTTTGTCGGCGGGACCCTTTGGATCATGCACAGCCTCGATTACCGGATGATGTGAGCCCGGCACTAGAAATGTGTAGCTGAAAAGAGTAGCGCCCCTTTCTTTCCGTTTACAAAGCCAAGTTCAACTGCCGGCATACCCCTCGCTGTCTTTTTTGTTTCTGAAAATCCAGTAGTTGTAACTGGTATAGGTCAGAATGATCGGCAGCAGCACGGCCATCACCACCAGCATAAAACGCAGGGTCGTCTCGCTCGCGGCGACGTCCTGAACGGTCAGAGGAGTCGAGTCCATACTCGGGATCATCTCCGGATACAGGCCAATGGACAGTCCGGTGAAGGAAAAAATGATAATCAGCCAGTTCCAGACCAGCGGAGCAAGGCGTTTTTTCTCGTTGAGGCTGCGAAAATAGCGAACACAGGCGATGATGGTCAAAATAGCGAAAAAATAGATCGGAGACGGTGGCCAGGAAGTCAATTTCACGGCCATCTCTTCATGGCGAATGCTGGTTCCGATATAAACGGCCGCCGAAACGATAATCGTCAGCCCCCCTGCCAGCCTGGCTGCACTGTAGCTCCATTGCTGGAGTCGGCCCGTTGTCCGGGCGATTAAAAACCCGGAACCCAACATCAAATACCCGCAGATAACCCCAAGGGTGGCAATGGCCGAATACCAGTTCATCCAGTCTGTCGGCTTTCCGGCAAAGGAATCGGCCTGCACGGCGATCCCGCCCATAAGTCCGCCAAGAGCAAACCCCTGGCCCAACGTGGCCATTAAGCTGCCCAGACCAAACGACAGGAGCCAGAGCGGTTTTCCCCAGTCCTTGGCATGGGCATGAAATTCAAAGGCCACACCACGAAAGATGAAACCAAACAGCATCAGGATAAAGGGTATATAGAGCGCCGAGAGGACAATCGAATAAAAAAGCGGGAAAGCGCCAAAGAGCATGCCGCCGAGAATAACCAGCCATGTCTGGTTGCCATGCCAGATAGTATGGATGGACTGCATCATGGCATTTTTTTCTTCCTGATCCCGCGTGAATAGCGTCAGCATCCCGATTCCGAGATCAGCGCCATCGGTCAGCGTATAGTAGAGCAGGAAAAAACCGATTATTAACAGCCAGATATTAGCCAGGTTTGCGTTTATGAGATCCATTGAAGTATCCCCTCTAGTTGAGATCCTGTATTACTGAAACAGAGCCTGATCGCCCAACGCCAAAAATTTATGGATTAAGGGTGAAGTCGGGACCTTTTTTGAGTAATCGCCAGACAAAAAAGATGAAGACAACAAACAGCATCAGGTATATGGCCACAAAGCCAAGCAGCGAAGCGGCCACCGTCTCGGTTGGAAGAGGACTCACCCCGTCCGCGGTCCGGAGCACTCCCTGGATAACCCAGGGCTGCCTGCCCACCTCCCGAACCACCCATCCCGCTTCCATGGCGAGATAGCTGAGAGGAATTGCCGCCATCCAGCCCCAAAGCATCCACTTATGCCGCCCCACCCGCTCTGCCGTCAGCTCACCTTTTTTCCAGAGCCACAGGGACCAGAGCATCAGCAGCACCATCGCGCCGCCAAGGACCAGCATGATCCTGAAGCCGTAAAAAGTCAGCAGTAAAGGCGGCTGGTCTTCGACCGGTACGCTCCGCAGTCCGACAACTTGACCCGTCAGCGATTCCGTGGTGATAATGCTGAGGGCATAGGGCAGGCTGACAGCCCATGCGTTGTCCTGTATTTTTTTGTCCGGCCAGGCGAGTATATTCCAGGCGGCACCCTGGCCCTCGGGATTGGTCTGCCAGTGCGCCTCCATGGCGGCAAGCTTGATTGGCTGATGAACCGTCACGGATTTACCGGCGCCATGGCCAATCACAACCTGCAGCGGAGTGATAATAACGGCGGCTGCCAGCATCATTTTGAAAGAGGTGAGGAAAAAGTCCGGGTACCTGCCCCGCCGCAAATACCAGGCACTGATGCCGCCGATGACAAACAGTGAAATCTCCAGGCAGGCAAGCCACATATGGGTAATTCCCCAGAAGGTGTCAGGATTCCAGATCGCCGCATAAATGTCGGTCAGGAAAAACTTGTTGTTGATAAATTCCCCGCCGACGGGGGTCTGCATCCAGGAGTTGGCCGCCATTATCCAGAAGGCGGACATCGAGCCGCCCAGCGCAACCATGCAGGTAGAGAAAAAATGCATCCCTGGGGAGACCCGCTTCCAGCCAAAAGCCATTATACCAAGAAATGAAGCCTCCAGCATAAAGGCCATGGACGCCTCAAAGCCCAGCAGATGGCCGAAGATATCGCCTCCCGCCCGGGAGAAGGCACTCCAGTTGGTGCCGAATTGAAATTCCATGGGGATACCACTGACCACTCCCACAGCAAAGTTCAACAGAAACAGGCGCATCCAGAACCGGGCATGATTATAGTAGCGCAGCTCTCGACTCATCAACCAGCGCGCCTCCATTACAACCAGGAAAAGACTCAATCCGATAGTGAGGACCGGCCAGATAATATGAAAGATTGCGGTAAAAGCAAAATGCAGGCGGGAGAGAAAGATATGATCAGAAAAAAGTTCCATGCCCGGTGCCTCCTTAAACTCAGTAGTTTTTCCTGTCGGGTACTGCCGTCACAAGCTGATTTTTTCTACCGGCTTCCCTTATTGGGCGCTGCCCTTAACGGCTGCGCCAAGAATTGCAAAACGCGACTCCTTGTAACCTTCCTGCAGCTGCAGACCGGCATCAGCCAGGGCGGCCCGGAATTCCGGGCCATGAAATCGATTTTCCCGTGGATGATCGAGCATCCGGATGAACAACGGATTGGCATACAACGGAGGGTAAATCTCCTCGAAAAAGAAGATGCCGCCGTCTTTCAGCACCCTGGCTATCTCCGAAACGCCCTTCTGCCAGTTTTCCAGGTGATGAATAATGCCGTAATTAAAGACCGCATCAAAACATTGATCAGGATAGGGCAGTTCCTGGGCATCGGCCGTCAGCAGTTGCAGCGGAATGTTTTTCCAGGCAGCCCGTTTTTGTCTCTTTTTGGCAGCTTCGAGCATGGCCACGTCAATATCCAGGGCATGAATTGCCGCCGGGGCAAAGGACTCGTTGATAATTCGCGCGCCAACCCCGCAGCCGCAGCCGATTTCCAGACAAGTGCCGCCGGGAGCGAGCTTACCCATATTCTTGAAGAACCGTCCTTCCAACTGCTGCACGTACCGCCGCACGGGGCTGTTCACCCAGAGCCTCTCCGGCCAGTTAACAATCATTGTGCCTCCTTGCGGCCTTCAAATATCTTGGAAATGCCAAAGGTTAATTTTTTAATTTTCGTATCAGTGAAACCTGCCGCAGCTATTTCCGCAATAAAATGCGGGTCATCAGGAAAGGAATCGACCGATTCGGCCAAATAACTGTAGGCATAATTCGTACGGGAAATCAAATTGCCGACGGGCGGCAGGATGTAGTCAAAATAAAAACGATACAACCAAGAGAGAGGCGGCTTATCCGGATAAGAAAATTCCATGACAAAGAGCCTGCCGCCGGGTTTTAAAACCCGGTAGAATTCGTTCAGCGCCATATCACGCTCCTCCACATTACGAAGGCCGAAAGATATGGTCAACGCGTCCACCGAAGCACTCTTTATCGGCAACTGCCGGCAATCGCCAGCTGACAGACTCACCTTGTCAGCTGCACCTCGAGCCGCGATTTTTTTTCTGCCCACCTCAAGCATGCCGGGGGAAAAATCAACACCGACCACTCTGGCGAGTGGATAGCGTTCGCTGATGGCCAGAGCCACCTCCGCGGTACCTACGGCGACATCGAGGACCAGCCCCCCTTGATCGAGCATCAGACTGTCCGCCAGAACCTGCCGCCAGTAAATATCCCGGCGCAGGGATAAAAAACTGTTTTGGAAGTCGTAGCTCGGGGCGATAGTTTCAAACATTGCCTTTACGGCCGTATCTTTCATTGTCTCTTCTCCATATTTTTTGCCACCCAGTCGATCTCTTCTATAAGACAATCAGTGACTGTCCCGTTTCTCAGCTCGGCTGGAAGAATTGTCCAGGTATATGTTTCCACTTCCAGCGGCAGATCCGCCGGCAACAGCGGCAGAAGCTCTTCAAGAAAAAATCGGGTACTGTCGCACTCCCCGGTCTTTTCCATAAAAACGGGGACATGAAAATGGACCCTCCATTCCTCGACATCCTCCGGAGCCGCACCAATAGCCTGATCAAGATCATCATAACGCAGCAGCCGGCCATCACCCTTGCGACCAACGGTCTGATGCAGATAACAGGATTCCTGAAATCGTTTTAGAAGGGAAATATTCGAGTCCAGCAAACGCAAGGCCGAGGATACCTGCACATGACCAATCCTGATATCGTTATCAGCCAGTTTTTGCAGAGATGCAGCCGGGTTTTCAAACTGCAGAGCCTGGTGACAGCAGTCATAACAGACCGCCAGCCATTGTCGCTGGCGGTGAGAAATTGGCAAACTGGAGAAAAAATCAACAACATCTTCAATTGTCTCCAAAAAGCAACCGGGTTCCGGTTCCATGGCAAGGACGATTTCCTTCCCGGTCTTCTGGGCCAGATTATCCATAAAATCAAGAGCGTCCCGGAGATTTTTTAAAACCGTCACCATATCCTCTTTTTCGATACACGCACGAAAACCGACCGGAACCGTTGAGATAGAGCCCCGCATGCCTTCCGGCAGCCAAATAGCCAGCAGCTCGGCGATCTTTTTGGTGTAATGGACACGTTCACTAAAGCGCCAGTCGGGAAGATATACCGACTTTTTCACCGGTGCATGATGAAAGGTGCCGTAGGGAAAGCCATTGACGGTTGCGACGTAAAAACCTTCCTCCCGGCACCATTGATGAAAATCGGCAGCCAGCGACAAATCCATCTCCTGACTTGCCTGGCCGGAAAGCCTCAGGCCAAGTGGGAAAGGGGCATCAGGGGATAAACGCTTCTTGACCACCGGAGCGTGCAGGCGGATAGCGGAAAAGATTTCCTGCCAGCTCTCACCCGGGTGAATATTGGTACAATAGCTCACCTGCTGCACCAGAGAGTCGGGCAGCACATGCAAAGACTTTTGGACACCCATAACATTCAAGATATCTGTCCATATAACGGAACATGCGAGGCCGTCTGGTCGGTACGCATGTTCTTGCTGCTGTCCTGAGCCATCAATTCGTCAATGCAGCGCCCCATCAAAGCCGCGTCGATCCGGTCGACCTCTTTTTTGCTGCCGATACCGGTCAGCAGGGTGATCGCCATCTCTCCTCCCAAATGTTCCCGGAATGTATCGAGACCAGCCTTGACGTCCAGTTCGGCCAGAGCCGGATGATACAACGGCAGGCCCAGATCGCCGATCAAGGTAAATATCCGCCGCAGGTCGCCCTCCTCAATCATACCGCTATAATACGAATAGAGGCTGTCTAAAGCCAAACCGATGGCAACTGCTTCCCCATGATGGACCTGACCACCGGTTATTTCCTCAAGAGTATGGGCCGACCAGTGGCCAAAATCAAGGGGCCGCGCCGAACCGAGTTCAAAAGGGTCCCCGCCGGAACCGATATGTTGCATATGCAGGGCGGCACAGCGATAGATCATCTCTTCCATGGGACCACGGGCAAAAGAGGCAAGGTCGAATCTCTGCTCAAAGAGTGAGCTGAAAAACGCACTGTCCTTGATCAGGGCGACTTTCACCGCTTCGGCCATTCCCGCCCTCAATTCCCTGGGGGAAAGAGTATCCAGAAAGGCAAAATCATTGATTACTGCAAAGGGAGGGGCAAAGGTTCCGATAAAATTTTTCCGGCCGAGCCCGTTGACGCCGTTTTTCACCCCGACACCGGCGTCGTTCTGACCAAGCACCGTCGTCGGCATGCGCAGCAGGCGCAAACCTCGATGGGCGATGGCCGCGCCATACCCGACTGCATCGAGAACCGCACCGCCACCGATGGCCAGAATAAAAGAATGTCGGCACATATGATATTTCTGGACACAGTGCATGATCTTATCGATTACCGCCGGCTCGGTTTTGCAGCTTTCCCCTCCCTGTATAGTCACAACCGGGCCGCAGAGCTGCATCAGCGCGGAGTGCGCCTCGGCATACTGGCCGATTTGCTCCGGAAGCGAAGGATGTGCCTGCAAAACGCCTGAATCGACGAAACAAAGGACCTTGTGGCATTTTTGCCCACCCCGTAACAATACCGAAGCAAATTGCGGGTTCTCCGGTCGAAAGATATCTCGATCAAAAATAACAGGAAAGGCAAAATGAATGCTGAATTGCTGTTCAAGCGTCTGCATGGAAAGCTCCAAGTCGTATATAATATTGCGATCTTGTCAGGATCGGCAAAATCTTCAAGGATCGATATTTGTCTCCGACTATAAACCATGAACAATTATCATGCCACTATCCTGTGCGTACTGTCATGATGCTTCTCAATTTTTTTTGTCTCCCAGAAAGAGGCACCAATACCTATTCTTTCTCGATATTTGCAGCACATAGCAACAAAAAGCAGGAGAGTCGATCAATTTTGTCACTGGCATTGCAATTGTAACGCATTGCAGTTCTGCCCGTTTTTCTCTCTCAGAATTTTTTGGTGCGCAAAATAGTTATCACCAGCCATAACCCAAGGACGACAGACATTAAATAGCCAATGACCCCCAGGGCGGGCAGGCCGAAAATAAAGGGACCGACCCCGGTGGTGACGATCATTGATGACCCCATGATAATTGATCCGGTAATAACACCTACAGTCAGACGATTCGAGGCATTTTCCAGGGTATTGACAAGCTGTTCCAGTTTGTCCAGATGGAAAATAAAATTGAGTTCACCATGATCGATTTTATCGAGTATCTGCAGCAACTGCCGGGGCAAAGCCCGCTGCAGGGCCAAAAAGCTGGATAGCGAGTTTTTCAAGCCCCGCCAGAGTACTTCGGGCCGGTATCTCTCTCTGGCCAGACGGTGGACACGATCTTTCAGTTCTTCGACGACATTCAACAGAGGGAAGACCAGGCGGGCAGAACCTTCGGCTGTGACCAGGGCTTTGATCATAATGACCATATCCGTCGGCAATTTCAGATTATGAACACGCAAGGTTGCCAGGACATCGGTCAGCAAGTCACCAATGTTTAAATCCTTGATCGGCAGGGCATAGTAGCTGTCGAGGATTTCGAGCAAGCTTCGCTCCAGCGACTTCCGTTCGACGGCCCTGCCCCTCACTGTACATAACTGCAGAAAACTGTTAACGAGGGCTTCGCTGTCCTTGTCAACAATGGCAGTCAGAATTTCAATTAAAGTAAAACGATCCTGTTCCGTCAGACGCCCCACTGTTCCCCAGTCGACAATGCACAGCTGCATGTCGCTGCTCACCAGAAGATTGCCCGGATGCGGATCCGCGTGAAAAAAACCATCTTCCAGAATTTGCTGAACAACCGTCTGCAACCCAAGTCTGGCAATCTGTTCCCTGTCACTTTGACGAGCCGGCTTCAGGTTTTTAAAGGAGTCACCGTCAAAGAAATCCATGACCAGCAGCTTCTTCGAACTGTATTTTTCATAGGCAGCGGGGATATACACCTCGGTCCGCATGGCATAGGAACGGGCAACGTTGATATTTTTTAATTCCCGGCTGAAATCGAGTTCCTGCAGCAGATTCCGTCGGACCGTCCTGGCAAGTTCCGGTAATTCGTAGCATTGCAAATCTTTAAATTGCTGATGCAGAAACCGGCAGATAGAGTCGAGAATATCCAGATCCGAGGTAATATCCCGGACAATTCGGGGACGCTGCACCTTTACTGCCACTTTCCGGCCATTTTCTTTTAATCTCCAGCCATAGACCTGAGAGAGGGAGGCCGCGGCAACCGGTTCATTTTGATACTCGGAAAAAACCTCACTAATGGGTCGGCCCAGCCTTTGTTCAATAACCGGAAGAATCTCGGCCGTTGGAACAGCCGGGACACTATCCTGCAGTTTTTCCAGCTCGGTCACCAACTCTTCCGGTATGAGATCCGGTCTGAGGCTCATAATTTGACCAAACTTGATAAAGGTCGGTCCCAATTCTTCAAAGATGATACGAATACGTTGAAAGAGATTGAGATTTCGTTCTACCGGCACGATGCCGTGCAGAAAATCCGCGCCCGGGACATCCAGCCGATCGACGATTTCATCAAATCCATACTTCGCCAGCGTACCGACGATATCCTTGAAACGTTTCAGCTTTTTTACATCATTTATGTGCATGGAGCGGTCTCGTTATCAGTTTTTAATTACTCTGGCTGGCGTAATGGCACTTTCAACCAGCTGCTGTCATTCTGCTGTCTCTTTTTTCAAAGGGGTACGTGCAACCGCCTGGCTTACTTTACATTCGCGACTATCTCGCTTACAAAATTATTATCTTTGCGCATGATTGTCTCCTTCTCATGCCATGGCACGATATCTTGTTAATTCCTGACGTGCCCGACGCTGCAGCGTATTGTATTAAGACATAATCGTAAATATATGCATGGTAGACATAATATCGATCAATTCATCACTGTACTCGAAAACGAGGAAAAGAATTATCCTGAAAACAGTACCTTTCAGCCAGGAAAATACTCCGTCTGTCACTTTGGTTGCAAGGTGCCTTGCAAGAAATAACAAAATAATTACGTTTTTCCTGACACACCGCCGTTGAGGAAAAAGAGATAAAACTGTACACCACAATCTTTTCAAGGGGAAACTTCATGGATACATTCGATGTCATCGTTATCGGTACCGGCACGGCAGGACAAAACGCAGCTCTCGATCTCGCCGTTGAAGGCCTTCGTGTCGCGATTATTGAAAACAGTGCCACACCGGGTGGAACATGTGCCCTGCGCGGCTGTCAGGCGAAAAAATGGTTTTACGAGGTTGCCGAGCTTGCCGCCCGTTGCCAGCACCTCCAGCATATTGGCATAACGACCCCGCCACAGGTTGACTGGCGACAGATACTCACCGAGAAAAACCGTTTTACCGCAAAGGTGCCCGACCAGACATGTACCAATCTCAAAGGGAACGGCATTACCTATATAAGTGGTAAAGCGGTGTTTGTTGATAAGACCACGATCGCGGTCGAGAAACAGCACCTGACTGCTGATTATTTTATCATCGCCACCGGCGCGAAAACGATGTCGCTTCCCTTTGACGGGAATGAACATATGCTTACCAGTGACGATTTTCTCGAATTGCCGACTCTGCCGAAACGTATCGCTTTTGTCGGCGGAGGCTTTATATCCTTTGAATTCGCCCATTTTGCCGCACGTCTTGGCAGCAACAAAGGGGACATCCATATTCTTGAAGCCCAGAAAAGAGTGTTGGGTCCTTTCGATAGCGATATGGTCGAACAGCTCGTTGCAGCATCCGAAGCGGACGGTATCCGTATCCACGCCGAAGTCTCCATCGTATCCATAGAAAAAAACGATACAGAGTATACGATTGCCTTCAAATCCCGGGACAACTTAGTCGTCGACCTGGTTGTCAATGGAGCCGGCCGCGTGCCGAATATCGACGCCCTGAATCTTGATGCAGCGGGAGTCAAATACTCCAGACGCGGTATATCTGTCGATGAATATATGCAGACCGCCAACGAGCAGATCTTCGCCGCTGGCGATTGTGTCGACAGCGTCCAGCTTGCCCGGGTGGCTGACATGGAGGCCCATGTGGCGGCGCAGTCCATTATTGTCGCACAAAATGGCGGCACCAAAACAGCAATCGACTACAGCGCCGTCCCGGCAGTCCTTTTTACTTATCCGCAATTAGGTATGCTGGGTAAAACGGAAGAGCAGCTCAAAGAAGAAAAAATTCCCTACTGGAAAAGTTACGATACGCACTTAAACTGGCCGACATATCAAAGGGTCGGTCTCAAATATGCGGCTTACAAAATTCTTGTCGACGAACAGAACCATATTATCGGCGCCCATGTCTTATCCGACAGTACCACCGGCCTGCTCAATACCTTTAAACAGGCAATGCTCGACAAGACGCCCATTGCCGAACTCCATAAAAACAGCATTATGTCCCCCTACCCTTCACGGGAAAGCGATATCGTCTATATGCTGAGTCCGCTTCTGGACTAATCCCGGCAGCCGGGATACTGGCAGCAAGCAATTGAAACGTGCCATCCTGCTCTGACACGAGATATCCAATTTGATGTACCGGGGATAAAAATTCATGCAGACATTTCACTTCCCGGCAAACAAGGAAAACAATGCAAATATTTGAGATAACATCAATAGTCATGGTGCTTACGGCCATTTTCAGTTATCTCAATTATCGATTTCTGCATATGCCGACGACCATCGGCGTGATGTTTATCTCTCTGGCCCTGTCGCTTTGCATCGTCGTCGCCAGCTGGTTTGGCATGGATGTTGGCCAGCAAGAGATAGCCAGGATACTGCGGGCTATTGATTTTAATGAAACCTTGCTCCATGGGATGCTTGCATTTCTACTGTTCGCCGGAGCGATGCAGATAAAACTTGATGACCTCAAGGCACAAAAAGGAGCCATCGTCATTTTGTCTACCGTCGGCGTTGTTATCTCGACTTTTATCGTCGGCAGCCTGACCTGGATCGTCCTCCAATTCCTCAACATACCGACTTCCTATATATATTGCCTTCTCTTCGGCTCCCTGATTTCCCCGACCGACCCAGTGGCGGTGCTGGGAATCCTCAAGACCACAGGAATTGCCAAAAGCCTTGAAACAAAGATTGCCGGAGAATCGCTGTTCAACGACGGCATCGGAGTCGTTATTTTCCTGATCATCCTGCAACTGGCCCAGGGCAACAGCAGTGTTTCCGTTGGCGAAGTGGCACATCTTTTCGGCAGGGAAGCGGGAGGTGGAGCCCTGTTAGGCTTCATTTTGGGTTTTTTTGCCTATCAGATGCTCAAACAGATCGACAACTATCAGGTGGAAGCGCTTATTACCCTGGCTCTGGTTATGGGTGGCTATGCCCTGGCCGATCGACTCCACATATCCGGTCCAATAGCCATGGTTGTCGCAGGTCTACTGATCGGCAACCACGGCCGCAGCTTCGCCATGTCCGATCGTACCCGCGAACGTCTCGACGATTTCTGGGAACTTATCGACGAGATTCTCAATGCGCTGCTGTTTATGCTGATCGGTCTGGAAGTTCTGATCATCCCTTTTACCCGCGATCTCCTGATTGCCGGAGGGTTGGCCATAGTTATTACTCTTTTTGCCCGTTGGATCAGTGTTGGCGGAGTGGTGTTTCTGATGCAGCCGTTCCGGCCGTTCAGCCGCGGAGTGGTGACGATCATGACCTGGGGTGGCCTGCGCGGCGGAATTTCTGTGGCACTGGCACTTTCAATTCCATTTGTCCCTGAACGAATAACTATTATCACGATTACCTACCTTATCGTGATTTTTTCTATTTCTGTTCAGGGCATGACCCTGGGAAAACTGGCCAAGCGTTACACTTTATCTTAAGCTGTGCTGAGAATCAGTCGGACTTTACATTGGACAGTCCGAAGGAGAAAAAAATTAATGCCCCAGCATACAAGAGTAATATTGTGTCATTCTCACTGACACCTTCCTGCAGGAAAACCGGACATCAACTTTTGTGCTCAGCTTGTGAAGCTGTCAATCAATTATTGTTTTAGCCAATTGATGATAATCTCCATTGCCTTTATGACGTTGAAACACCATAGATTTGTGAAGTCGTCCGGCAACGGCTGGTCCAGGGGTATTGTTTCACTGGCCGAGAGTGCTTTGGCGCCGTCGAAATCGACATAGGCAAGACGGGCTGTGAGCTCAGAGGGAGGTCGACCGAAGACTTCGCCAGGGAGCATGGCAACCCCTGTTTCAACCAGCAATCTTTCGCAAAGCTCCTTGCCGGTGGTGATACCCCGACCATGCAGAACTTTGGCCTGAGCCGTAAAGCTTGGAAAAAGGTAAAAAGCTCCCTCTGCCGGATGTACCAGAATGCCGGCCGCTTGTAGCATAGCTACGCACTCGGCACCCAGGGCCGCAAGGATGCGTCGTGCATGCCAGAGGTATCGTTCGATGCGGATATCACCACGAAATGCTGTTACCGCCGCATACTGGATAGGCGAACTGACCGAGGTGAAGGTTTCACTGGCCACCGCGGCCATCGATTCCAGAAGCCAGTCCAGAGCTGGAGAAAAGGTGAAAGTGCCCAATCGCCATCCGCCCGCCCCGCACCACTTGGAAAGTCCTGAGCTGATGATGGTGCCTTCGGGATAGTAACGAGCCACGGAGATGTGTTGTCCGCTATGATGCAACTGACCGTAAATCTCATCCGACAACAGCAGCACCTGATATTTCCTGGCCACTCCAGCAATTTCTTGCAGTTCCGTTGCCGTATAGGTACATCCTTCCGGATTACCCGGGTAGTTCAGGATAAGCAGGCGTGGCCGGAAGTCATCTTTCTCGCCTGCACAGTGTCGTTCGAGCAACTCCGCGGTCATTCTCCATCTGTCCTCGAATCGCGTATGGATCAGGCTGACTTTACGACCCAGAATATCTGCCTGGGGAATGTAGGAAACCCAGCACGGAGTCGGGACGATCAGTTCGCCGTAATAGACCAGCTGC
Organism: Desulfobulbales bacterium; assembly: GCA_038204235.1. GTDB lineage: Bacteria > Desulfobacterota > Desulfobulbia > Desulfobulbales > Desulfocapsaceae > Desulforhopalus_A. Next base: position 7,871 of record JBBRDD010000032.1, on the reverse strand, counting down.
AGCATGAACATAAGCTCTTTCGAACCCGGACCAATAAGGACATCCTGCGGGCGTGCCTCGATACCATCTTTTTTGCGGTGAAAGTCGGCCACCGCCTCCCGTAATGCCGGAAGACCGGTAGCGGGCAAGTAATCCTTCTCGGTTGCATGCAGCCTGAGAGCTTCAACCACCGGGATGGGTACCGGAAAAGGCGATTGTCCAAGCCCCAACCGGTAAACAGTCCGGCCCTGCTGCTGCAAAGTCTTGCTGCGGTCGTTGATGGCTATGGTTGCCGATTGAGAAAGACCGCGGATATTCAGATTCAGACTGACTTGTTTGTTAAGACTCACTGATACCTTCCTTTGTTATCGTTGACATGTAGTTGTTGCCAGCCCTTACAAATGATACTTTGCAACAAATATAACAGATTAATACCTTAAAGAAAAGCATCTGGTGCAACAGAATGCTTCGGCGCTCAGGCCACCCATAAAAAGGCTTCCCGGCTCAACACCCCTGATAATGGCAAAAATTAGCACAATGTGTTTAAATACGTTTATGCTGCAATTTTCAGAATCTATTCGTCGTCTGCCTGCTCCGCAGTGGCCGCCGAATGACTAATCACAGCATTGACTCTGTGTCCTTGGCCTGATGAGGTTAGGGCCAATATATCAATGGTGAACGTCATGAATAAGCACAGCAAACTTAATAAACTCCGGCAGATTATTGCCATAGACAAAGAACTGGAAACCATCCTCAGTCTGCCAAAACCCCTGGAAGAAAAACGGTCCCAGTTGCGGCGACATCTCTCTGATCTGCTCATTACCGTATTTGATGAATCGCGGCGGTTGCCCCCCCTTGAATGGATTGTTTGCCGGGATGCCATCTGGGTTCTGCGGAATATCCTTGCCCCCCGCAGCGAAGAATTGTCCGGTTTTTCCCTGCTCAGCTATCTCGATACCTTGCTGAACTCGACCAATTCCGCCGGGCTTGAGCCAATATCATCCGCCTTTCTGGCCGAAATGGAGCACCTGCTCAAAGGATGTACCGGGATATCGGGTATCTACAAGGAAAAACCACCGGCATTCCTCCGGCATTCCGGACGGAGAGCTGCGAAAATGCGTTCTACCGACCTCTCCCGCATGGCGAGAAATTCAGCTCATTCCATGAGCCGCTATTCCTCGGGACTGGATGATGATCTGCAAAGGCAGCAAAGTCTGAACAAACAGACTATTCAAAACTATTTCGGGATTACCGATCTTGAGTGGAACGATTGGCGGTGGCATACCAGAAACATTATTCGTCATCCGGAAACCATGGGCCACCTGGTCAACCTCTCCCCCGAGGAAGCTGGAGCCATAGCCAAAGCAAGAACAAATCAGATTCCCTTCGGCATAACGCCTTATTACCTGTCCCTCATGGACCTGGAGAACAGCAAAACATGGGACAGGGCTCTGAGGGCTCAGGTTATCCCGCCCGCCGACTATGTCGACCAGATGATCAAATACCGGCAGAATGATGAATGTTTGATGGATTTTATGATCGAAAACGATACCTCCCCTATTGATGGCATTACCAGGCGATATCCCAATATCGTCATAATCAAACCACTGCTCACTTGCCCGCAGATCTGCGTTTATTGCCAGAGAAACTGGCAGATAGAAGACGTCTGTTCGCAAGATGCCGCGCTGGGTAAAAAGAAGCTTGACCGGGCTCTGCGCTGGATCGAAGAGAGACCGGAAATAAACGAAGTTCTTGTAACCGGCGGCGACCCCCTGTTGCTTGCCGACGAACAGCTCGAATCGATTCTCGCCCGCCTTGCCCAGATGAACCATATAATCCGCATCCGCATCGGTACACGTACTCTGGTAACCCTACCGCAGCGGATAACAGATACTTTAGTCCAGACCATCGCCCGCTTTCAGGAACCCGGCCGTCGGGAAATCGTCGTAGTCACCCATTTCGAACATCCCACAGAAATCACCCCGATGGCGATGAGCGCGGTGCAGAAATTCCGCCTTTGCGGCATGGGGGTCTATAACCAGCTGGTCTTTACCTACTACAATTCCCGGCGTTTTGAAGCTGCGGCCCTGCGGCAGAAACTGCGTCTCATCGGGGTTACCCCTCACTATACTTTTAACACTAAAGGCAAAAAGGAAACCGACAGTTACCGTGTGCCTATAGCTCGCCTCCTGCAGGAACAACAGGAAGAGGCGCGGCTGCTGCCGGGCATGGTGCGTACCGACGAAATTGTCTTCAACGTTCCGAGACTGGGGAAAAACTACCTGCGGGCCGCCCAGAACAGGGATCTCATTGCCATCCGCCCCGATGGACGGAGGGTCTATGAATTTCATCCCTGGGAAAAAAAGCTTGCCCTGGTTGACACCTATATCTACACAGATGTGTCCATCTACGATTATCTGCAACGATTGAAAGCGGACGGCGAAAAGCTCAAGGATTATGAGACGATCTGGTACTATTACTAATTCTTGCCGTAATGAGATGATGGCGGATCGATACCTTTCGGCAGAGACACCTCAAATCGCTAAAGATTTTATCGGGCAGCAACACCTGTAGACTACTCCCCCCGGCTCATTTTTCCGTTTGCCGGGGTTAAAACTGTTTTCCTTCGATATTCTTCCTCAGCTGGGCTATCTCCAGGCCAAGCGAAACACATTGATGTCCATCCATGCAGTCATCAGCCTGCGGGATATCAAGGAAATGTTTGAGCTCGTGCGAGTCTTTTATCAGATCGACTACCCATGCATTTTTTTCCGCATCGAAAGTAACCTCTATATCTATACCGCACTGCCCTATTTCAGGGTAAATTTCAGTAATTTTTGCACATAATTCTTCTCTTTGATACATAATTGCCTCCTGTTAACGGCGATATTGCAACATGGCCATGAATGTCTAATGAAAACAAATTTCATTGAACAGGTCCCGGCAAATCATAATTATTAACTATGATCTCTCTAATTAATAATCACTCTTGAAAATTTCGCGAAGGTTTCATTGCCGGATCACGTTTCTGCATTTTTCATCGCAATTCTCAAAAGTGACCACACTGTCGATGAGCTTGTCGGTGTTTTTCCAAGCGGCTCACTTATTTCTTTCGTTGCCAAAAACGCAATCGCCCCTGCCTGCTGGCGGGCTTGTCAGGCAAAAAGATGTCTGCCGCATCTTACTGGCAACAACGGGCTCTTTGCTAAATTAAGAAGGAGTGCATAACGTTTACTATAAAGAATAAGACCAAGCCCGGCAAAAATCCAGAAAACCGGGATTGAAATGCATGCCTTGACGGTACATTCAAGTGCTTAGTGTTTATAAGTATTCTTCATTTTCCATATGACAACTTTTGTTCATATTTCGGATCTACACTTTGGCCGGACCCATCCGCAATTGATTGACGGGCTGCGCCAAAGCCTTGCCGATATCCAGCCAGACCTTGTTATTATTAGCGGGGATCTCACCCAGCGAGCCAGATCGAGGGAATTTCTGGAGGCAGGAGCTTTTCTTGACAGTCTGCTATGGCCTTGCCTTGTGATTCCCGGAAACCATGATATCCCGGCATATAACCTTACCGAACGGATTATCAGTCCATGGCGAAAATGGCATCGCTATCTCCGCTATCCCCTTGAACCGATACTGGACAATGTCAGTTATATTGCCCTTGGTATCAACAGCACCAGGCGATTTAGCTCCTTTATCGACTGGTCACGCGGAAAAATAAGCGAGGCACAGAGCAATGCCGCCGCGAAAATATTTGCAAAACAGCCAGCCGACAAACTCCGTGTGCTGGTGATTCACCATCCTTTTTCACTGCCCAGACGATATCTCCATCGCCATATCATAGGTGGTCAAGACGAGGCATTATCCGTGATGAAGAAGGCTGGAGTCGACATTATCATGAGCGGCCATGTGCACTTTGCATACACCCATATTCTCGAAGGACTGATTATCTCGCACAGCGGGACGACTTTTTCGGACCGCCTGATGAAGGATAGTCCCAATAGCTTTAACATTGTGCGTGGCAATCGCCGAAGATTGACTATTGAGACCAGAGAATGGAATACGACCGCTTTTGCGCCTGCCGGGCACCGGCTGTTCGTTCGTGATCAGAATAACTGGGCGGAAATGTCTTAAAACTATTTAAACTTTATAGTCAGCGGAAAAATATGCACACCCACTCCATCCCGATACCTCTATATTACAACCCGAATGCAGGCAGTTGCGAAAAAATGAGCGAATCAATAGGGAACGATTCGCGCATCAGCCTGCAACCTGTAGCGCCGGAGGAAATGGTAAGAAGAATTACCAGCGCTGTGAAACAGGGGGTAACGCGAATAGTAGTCAGCGGCGGCGATGGGACCATTGCCCTCGCCGCCACTCAGCTCGCCGGCAAAGCGACGGAGCTTGCCGTCATACCAGCGGGTACGCTGAATCATTTTGCCCGGCGAACGGGTATTCCCATCCAGGCAGAGGAAGCTTTACATATCGCGCTGAACAGTAAAGCCCGACCAGTTGATGTCGGCTATGTCAACAATTCACTGTTTATCAATACAAGCTCTGTCGGCGCTTACCCGACATTTGTCAGGAGCCGAGAATACCTGGAAAACCGTATGCACTATTTCCCGGCGTCAATCATAGCCGGCTTGCGCCGGTTAGTACGATTCAGGTCGATTAGGATCAAGCTGGCAGGCAAACTCCTGCAGACCCCGCTGGTGTTCGTCGGTGTAGGCGAACGAGAACTGCGCCTGCCTGCCCTGGGACAGGTTAAAAAAGAGGGGCAACAAGGCCTGCATCTGCTGGCGGTGGATTGCGACAGCAGGCTCAAGATTTTTAAGCTGGTAATGCAATCGTTTTTTTGGGGAATCGATCCAATGGAAAAAGAAACAGCTCTGCAAAACCAGCTGGTGGACAATATTGAAATGAATTTTCACCACCGTCGCAAAAGAGTCCATGTCGCACTCGACGGCGAACTGCACTGGCTCGATGCACCGTTAAAATATCGATTGGCACCAGGAGAAATCATGGTGGCAATGCCTGAAAAAGATGCAGAAACATCGCAAATGTCAGCCGACATCTCATGATCGAATCGGTTGAAAGAGCGAGGTCGCAACATAGACCAGAAACCAGAATATCGAGACGGGTAAAATTATCACCTGAATCAGAAATATTCCGACATAGAGGAAGGTAAGTTTGAGGAGATTCTCGATGATTTCCGTCGCATTGGTAACAAAAGTCTCCAGTGATTTTTTTAAATCTACCGATATTTTTTTAATGACCATTGTGCTGTTGCCGATCGTGGCCCAGAAACCATGGGAGTCAGGCGCGGCAATATCGCCGAATGTATTCGATGCATCCGAACGAAGATCGAGTTGCTGACTCGCTCTCGAGATCTCTTCGGCGAAATAGCCAGCATACAGCGATTGATTGACAATTGAAGACAATGGCAGACACAAACGGAGAACGGCCAGGAGCATCAGCAGACGAACAGTAATGTTCTGCAGCGCCGACAGCCGGTCATTGTCAAACCATACCAGGATCGAAAATATAAAAAGCAAGCCGGCAAGAAACCGCGGCACCAGGGAAACACTGATTTCGTATGACAGCTTCTGCACACCCAACGAAGTGATCGCTGTGACGAGGACCGTCGACAAACGTTCGGTCATATCATCTATAGGATCCAGTACCTGGCCGACCGCCAGAGACACCCCGACTCCCGCCGGTTCCAATTGGAGCTCCGAATCCTTGATGATGGAAACCGAGGCATTGATAGCCCTGCACGTGGCATACGCGACCCCGGCCCTGGTTATTGCCTCTTTGAAGTATGAATCTGCGTGTGCATCCAGAAGGGGGATCCTGGCCGCCGGCAACAACAGGAGGAGCAAGGCAATAAAAATCCCGAGAGATGACCTTAATGCTTTTTGTTTCAAGGTTGTTTTGCTCATGCAAGAGTCTCCAACTTCGCGGTTTGTGTCATCTTCCCTCCGGCCCGTCTGCAGAGCAGCCGGAAAACAGAAAGGATACTCCAGCTCGGCAAAGGAGTGAAGATGGACAGGAATAAATTACTACCCCATAACCGACCCGATCGTCGAGTTGTCCATATGCAGGGTGCAGGCCGATAATGATAATGACCGGGGAGGCCTTGCCAAAGCGTAACCAGGACGTAAGGTTAGAGGAAAGAATCCGCAACATACCTCACGGTATCGACAGTGTCGAAGATAATACATCGGGAAAATCAAGCAAAGGAGTACATATGAAAATCTTTATTACCGGTAGTCTTGGTTTTGTTGGTCGCCATCTGTCCAGCGCCCTGCTCAAAGATGGGCACCAGATCACGGGCGTCGGCCGCAGCCCCAGGCCTCGTGCGGGGATTGACCACCCATCGTTTCATTACCTGACTGCGGATACGTCAAAGCCGGGTGACTGGCAGGCAAAGGTCGCGGAACACGACATCGTCATCAATCTGGCCGGTAAATCGATTTTCACCTACTGGACCGAAAAGGTTAAAAAAGAGGTTTACGACAGTCGTATCCTCACCACCCGCCATATCGCGGAAAGCCTGGCAGGAGCGAAAGATATAATTTTTTTCAGCACTTCGGCCGTTGGTTATTATGGGGAACGGGGCGACGACCTGCTCACTGAAGACGAACCGCCAGGCGATGATTTCTTGGCCAGAGTCAGTATAGATTGGGAACATGAAGCCCTTAAGGCGCAGACCGACAGTATCCGCGTGGTGTTGACCCGGTTCGGCATAGTACTGGACCGCAGGGGGGGAGCCATGGGGTCGATGCTTCCAGCCTTCAAGCTCTTTCTGGGGGGACGCCTGGGGAGCGGTCGCCAATGGTTTCCCTGGATACACCTGCACGATCTGATCGCCGCCTACCAGTTCGCCATCAATCATCCCGACGTTGCCGGTCCGGTCAACTGGTGTGCACCGGAGCCGGTACGCAACATGGATATGACCCGAATCCTGGCTCAAAAACTCAACCGACCGGTCATGTTGCCAACACCTGAATTTGTTGTAAAGACAGTGCTTGGAGAATTCGGCGAGACCCTGATCTGCAGCCAGCGGGCACAGCCGGCAGTCCTGAAAGAGGCGGGTTTTTCTTTCACCTACAACACAATAGACAGCGCTCTGGAAGAAATTGTTCAATAGCTCCAGAATCACGGAAAACGAACTACACGGATTTTTTCAATAGTATCAGATTGTCACGATCAAAGAACAAAAAAGGAGAAAGAGCTATGGAGGCATCGGAAAAACGAGTCGCATTGGTGACAGGCGCCAATCGGGGTATAGGATTGGAGATAGCCATACAGCTGGCTGAGAAAGGGCTCACGGTCATTATGGGCGCCCGGGACCTGCAGAAGGGCCTCTCGGCGCAGAAACGGCTGGTCGAAAGAGGACTTGACGCACACTTCTCCCACCTGGATGTCACTGATGCGACCTCTGTCACTGCTGCCGTCGGCAGGATTGCCGATACTTTTGGCCGCCTCGACGTGCTGGTCAATAACGCGGGGATCATGATCGACACCGACACCAACATCCTCGAATTATCGCCTGGTATCCTGCAGAACACCCTGGAGACCAATGCTTTCGGTCCGCTCCTGCTGAGTCAGAGTTGCGTGCAGCTCATGAGCATGCACCATTACGGACGTATTGTTAATATTTCCAGTACAATGGGAGCCTTGACCGACATCGTCAATCCGGAATCGGTCTATGCCAGGATGCAGACACCGGCCTATCGTCTGTCCAAGACTCTGTTGAATGGCATAACCGCACTCTTTGCCAAAGAACTGTGCCATCAGAATATACTCGTCAATGCTGTCTGTCCCGGCTGGGTGCGCACCGATCTGGGTGGCCCGCAAGCACCGATCTCCCCGGTACA
>JBBRDD010000031.1:0-32644 GCA_038204235.1 Desulfobulbales bacterium | reverse complement strand
CCGGCTGAAAAACGTCTTTGTCAGCAACGGCTATATGACCCCGGAAGTGACCCGCCATCTGGCGCCGTTTCTGGATGCCATTAATATCGACGTCAAAGCGTTTACCGATGATTTTTATAAAAAGGTCTGCAAGGCCAGGTTGCAGCCTGTCCTTGATAATGTCAAGCTCATGCATGAACTCGGAGTCTGGGTTGAGGTGACGACGCTTCTCATTCCGGGCCTCAATGATTCACCGGAAGAACTGCGTGCTATAGCCCGATTCGTCAAATCAGTGGCGCCCACCATCCCCTGGCATGTGACGGCCTTTTATCCCACCTATAAGATGCTGGACAGGAACCCCACCCCGATCACCATTTTGCGCAAAGCTCGGGAAATAGGCCTTCAAGAAGGGTTGCATTATGTTTATGAAGGTAATATTCCGGGGGAAGGCGGGGAAAATACCTACTGTCCCGAGTGTGGCGCGGAGTTGATCAGTCGCTACGGTTTCAGCATTCAGCAAAATAACCTTACCGACGGTCGATGTAAAACCTGTGGCCAGCAGATTGCCGGTGTATGGACATAATTTCGATCCATCCGCAGAACTTTTGCCCCTCGAACCCTTCTCGTCTGGAGCTCAGTTAAGGCGCGGTTGGCCTCTGCCAGAGAAAATTCCTGCACCTCTGGCCTGATTTTCAGGCTTTGGGCCAGTTGCAGAAATTCGCTCACGTCCCTCCTGGTAATGTTGGCGACACTTTTGATCTCTTTTTCCAGCCACAGATCTCGAGCATAGTCAAGCCCCAGAAGAGCATCTTTGTCGGCGTTCTCCTTGGCTATGGCGTTGATGACCAGTCTTCCTCCCGGGGTGAGGTTTTTTAATGCCTCCACCACAGGCTTCCAGGCGGAAGTGGTGTCAATAATACAAGCTAACTTTTCGGGTGGTCTCTCCGCCGTCTCTCCGGCCCAGACCGCCCCAAGTCCTCTTGTGCGGCGGCGTACGCCCTTCAATGATGTCCAGCTCCGTATGGCAGACCCCGTACACTGCAACCTGCACCAGGATATCGTTCGCCGCCGGCACCGGATCGGACAGGTCCATCAGTTGCAAAGGTGTTGGATTTTCCTTGAGGTTGCAGAATTGCTTTAAAACCATCGCTTTCATTTGCTGGCCGCCTTGTGGTATCTTTTGATGGTTCTACCTTTAATTTTTTCCATTGGATCATTGCTATAGACTTGTCCACGCCCAATGGGAATCGGTTGATTGAGTCCGTATTTCTTTCAATCATCGCATTCCGATGATTGTATCACTGATCCTTCAGGCGCACTATGGTTGCTCCCCAGCTACCGGAGTGCAGATCGGCCTGCCGAAATTCTGCGACCAGAGGATCACGCTCCAGAAGAGCATGTACGGAACGCCTTATATTGCCTATCCCTTTGCCGTGGATGATTTTTATTTCCATGATTTTCTTTTCGTGACACTCCTGCAGATAATCGGGGATGAGCGTCTTCAAATCTTTTGGTGAAAAGGCATGGAGATCGAGAATACCGTCTATTTCTATGGCGAAGGGATCGGTATCATGGGGGTTATCTTCGCTCATTTTTGGCCTTCCAGCATCTGCAGAGCGACCGTTGCAGCCTTCGCCGATGCGCCCCTCTCGCCGAGCTTGTCCCTTACTTCTTCGAGGGCCTGTTTCATTTTGTTTTTTCTGGCGGGCATTGTGGTTATTGCCGATAATTCAGAGGCAATGCCAATTGCTGTTACTTCATGCTGCAAAAGTTCAGGAACCGCTGTATATCCGGCAATGAGGTTTACCAGCGAAAAGAAATCAATTTTAACGAGGAGTTTACCCAGGTAGTACGTAAGCGGAGCCAGCTTATAGACCACAATCATGGGGACCTGGAGGATGGCCAGTTCTAAGGTAACGGTCCCGGATGCGGTAACAACCGCATCGCATGCGGCCATCATATCATATCGGTCTCGCTCAACAATTCGTATGTCGAGAGTTTGTTGGTATTCGTCAAGTCCAGCTGCAGTAAATTCCTGTAGCCCGATAGTCGAAGCCCTGGGAATAAAAAAAACAATTTTTTCGGCAGATTTTTTCTGTAACGACGCTGCTGCGTACAGAAAAATGGGAAGAAGAGATGAAATTTCCCGTTTCCTGCTGCCGGGAAAAAGACCGATACATCGAGTATCTGGCGGGATGTTCTGCTGCTTTAAATATTGCTCTCTGGTTGTACTGGTCCTGACGGTATCTAGTAAGGGATGACCTACATACGTAGCCTCAACACCCCGCTGACGATAGAACTCTTCCTCAAAGGGCAATATGACACCGATCCTGTCCACCCTCTCCTTGATCGTTTTGACTCGTCCTGAGCGCCAGGCCCATAACTGCGGACTGATATAGTAGAATACCGGAATGGAGAGCTTTTTAGCCTTTTTAGCCAGCAGCAGATTAAAATCGGGCAGATCGATTAGAATAAGAAGATCCGGAGGGTCTTCAGTTAATCTCTTTCTCAAAGCTCGTTGGGCAAGCCAGATATCTTTCAGATGAAAAAATACTTCAAAAACCCCGACGACCGAGACCTTTGCCGCATCATAGAGAATTTCTACGCCAAGCGCGGCGAGCTCCGGTCCACCCATACCGCAAAATTGCAGTTCGGGTTGTTTTAACCGTAAGGCTTTGACCAGATTTGCCCCATGAAGATCACCGGAAGCTTCACCGGTGACGATCATGATTTTGCGGTTCATGCTTTATTCTTCGGCAGAAAGTTCTTGAACAAATCAAGTTTTTGATGCTCTTTAATCTGGTCCATAACCTGCAAAGCAACAGCCAGTGCTCTCCGGCCCTCAAAACCGGAAACGGCGGGTTTGGTTCTTTCCCGCACGTGATGGACAAAAGATGTAACTTCACTCAGCAACGCATCCCCATCGGCAAAGGTACGCAGTTCGACTGATTGTTTGGGCATGCCGCTATCCTCGCGCAGTTCCTCCGAGAGTTGAATCGTCATCACCCTTTTATTGCCGAAATCGACGTTTATATAGGACCCTGGTTGAAAGATGCGCATTTTCCGCACATTCGTCCGGGAAATCCTGCTGACGGTAACATTTGCTGTTGCGCCGTTTTCGAACATCAAACGGGCGTTGGCGATATCGGTGTTGGCTGTTGCGACGGGAGCGCCGACGGTGTGGATGGTTTTAATCGGCGACTTGATGATATTTAATATAATATCAATATCATGGATCATCAAATCCAGAACAACATCAACATCCGCACCTCTTTGTTTGAAGGTGGCAATTCGATTACTTTCGATAAAGACAGGCGTGGTGAGAAAAGGCTCCATGGCCTGAACCGCTGGGTTGAATCGCTCAAGGTGGCCGATCTGCAGGATGAGTTTTTTGGCCTCGGCTTTGGCGATGAGGTCATCTGCTTCACGAAGAGTTACTGTCATTGGTTTTTCGAGTAAAACGTCGATGCCCCCATCAAGACATTCCCCGGCAACTTTATGATGATAGGGAGTTGGTACGACGATAGATACGGCGTCAACTGCGGGCAGCAGTTGCTTATAGTCGGTAAAGCTCTGACAACCGCACTCTTCTGCAACCTGTTTACTCTGGTTGCTGTCGATATCAGCCACGCCGACCAGCTCAACCCCCTCCAACGCCGCATACTTCTGGGCATGAAACCTTCCCAGATAGCCTACCCCGATAACTCCGACCTTTATGTTTTTCATTTTTACAATTCTCTATGATATTGCAACTGCATTGCAATTATTTCCTAAAGGAACTTATACCCTTCAAGAGGGTACTGAAAAGAGTACCCGTCAGGCGAGTACTAAAAAGAATCCCAGCTTATTTCCCGTTTACACGGGGGGAGTCAGTAAGGCTGCAAACACTCCCTGTTATATACCCAGGTATGCCTTCTGGATATCTGTGTTGGCGAGCAATTCCTGTGCTGGTCCAGATAGAGTAATTCGACCATTTTCCATGACATAGCCCCTGTCTGCAATATGCAGAGCCTGATTGGCGTTCTGTTCAACAAGAAAAATGGTCGTGTTATTCTCTTTATTTATCTGCTTGATGATTTCAAATATCTGTCTGATTACCAGCGGAGCGAGGCCCATCGATGGTTCATCCAGCAAGAGCAGTTTTGGTTTTGCCATAAGAGCTCGCGACATTGCCAGCATCTGCTGCTCGCCACCGCTCAGATTGCCACCGTCCTGATGTCTTCTTTTATAAAGGATAGGAAAAAGAGAGTAAACATAGTCCATATCCTTTTTAATTGCCTCTTTGTCGTTTCTTAAGAATGCCCCCATATCAAGGTTTTCCTTGACACTCAGCTGGGGGAAGATATGTCGTCCTTCTGGAACCTGGCAAATCCCCATCTTGACGATGGCATCTGGTGCCATCCTGTGGATTTCCTTATCCTGAAATTTTATTGTCCCATCGCGGCATTCGACGACATTGCAGATGGTCATGAGAGTGGTGCTCTTCCCTGCTCCATTGGCGCCGATAAGAGTAATTATCTCCCCTTCTTCTACCTTCAGGGAAACGTCTTTAATCGCAAGTTTATTGCCATATCCGGCCTGTACCCTATCTAATTCAAGCATCGACTTCCTCACCCAGATACGCTTTGATAACTGCAGGATTAGCCCGAATTTCAGCAGGAGTGCCCTGGGCTATCTTTTTGCCGTAGTCCATTACAAAAATACGATCAGACAAACTCATGACCAGCTGCATATCATGTTCGATTAACAGTATTGCCTGCCCTTCTTGGGATATTTGCTTAATTAAATGATCCAGGTCCAGGGTTTCCTGCGGGTTCATACCGGCCGCGGGCTCATCGAGCAGAAGAAGCAGTGGCTCGGTGGCGAGAGCGCGGGCAATCTCCAGGCGTCGCTGTGCCCCGTAAGAGAGATTATCGGCAAATTCATTTGCATGTTCGGCAAGACCTACCTTTTCTAAAATGGCGTAGCTGATTTCGAGGATACTCTCTTCTTCCCGGCGTGTGGCTGCGGTCCGGAAAATAGCCCCGAAAATAAATGCCTTGGTCCGACAGTGTCGTCCGATCATGACATTTTCCAGAACGGTCATCTTGGGGAAAAGGCGGATATTCTGAAATGTTCGAGCCAGTCCTCTTTCCGTAACTTTATTGGGTTTTAGACCTTTGAGAGAGACCTTCTTCGGTTTATTCGGCAGGCTGAGCAGGATGTCACCGGCCGTTGGTTGGTAAATTCCGGTTATACAGTTAAAAAAAGTCGTTTTTCCTGCACCGTTTGGTCCAATGAGAGCAACAATTTCGCCACTGTTCACATCGAGGTCAACGGAATCGAGGGCGCGAATTCCGCCAAAATCCATGGTGAGATTCGTTACGTTTAATATGGGTTGTTTCATCATTTAGTGCCTTACTTCTGAAATTCCATCAAAAAAACAAGAAAACCGAGAGTACCTTTAACATTAGTATCTTGAATATTTCACCAAGGCGCATATCTCGGGTTATGTCACGTTTACCGGGGTTAAAAAAATCAGTGAGTAACTGAGAAATAATTTTGTTATGTAGCACCACTTGTGGCAAAGGCACTGAAAAGAGTACCTCTATCTTGCAGGTGGGGGCATTTTTTTCTCAAATTTATAGGTGCGCCGAATATTGGAAATCAGTCCCTGGGGTCTGAAGATCATCATACAGACGAGGATTGCGCCAAAGGCCAGCATGCGATATTCCGACAGCGCTCGCAGATATTCCGGCATCAGGATCAGGATGAGGGCTCCAAACACCACCCCGATAATAGAGCCCATTCCTCCAAGCACGACTATAGAAAGGATGATTGCCGATTCGAGGAAGGTGAAACTCGCCGGATTGATAAAAGTTGTCTTCGCCGCAAACATTACGCCGACCACGCCGGCCCAGAACGCCCCAAGAGAGAACGCGACCAGTTTCGTTTTCCGCTTGTCTATGCCCATGGCCTGACAGGCAATTTCGTCCTCGCGCAGGGCAATCCACGCCCTTCCAAGTCTTGAGTCCTGGAGCCTGTTGACTATAAAAATTGTCACGATGACTAAAAGTATCATCAAATAATAGGTATAGAGCACAGACTGCTCAAGGTTGAAATGCATACCGAAGAAACCGGGGCGCGAGATGTTTGAGATGCCGCTTGGTCCCTTCGAAAAACTTCCCCAATTCTCCAGGATAAGACGAATGATTTCACCAAATCCCAGAGTGACTATCGCCAGATAATCACCACGGAGGCGAAGGACGGGAAAGCCCAGGAGGATACCGAAAGTTGCCGCCAGCAGGCCACCTATGGGCAGAACTGTCCAGAAGCCGAGGCCGAAATGAAGATTCAACAGGGCGTAGGTGTAGGCTCCGACTGCATAAAAGGCCACAAAACCAAGATCGAGAAGTCCGGCCAGCCCGACAACAATGTTCAATCCCAGACCCAGGACAACATACATCAGGGCGGTGGTCATAACATTGGTCTGGTATGTAGAAAAAATATGTGGGAAAACTATGGCAACTGCAGCGACGATGCCGATAAAAATGTTTCGTTGAACGGGATTAAGGAGAATTCTATGAAGCAGCGAGCTGATTTGTCGCTTATTTTCGCCTGTGTCAGTACTTTTGGGCTGGTTTTCTTTTCTATGTTGATAAAATTTAACCAGCAAATAGACAGAAAAAGTACCAACCGCCATATAGAAAGCATTCTGCCAGCGCCAGAAAACTGTTCTTTCTATGGGGTCCACTTTAATAACAACAATTGGAAATGTTAAAAAAACGAACCAGAGAGAAGTAAGCAGAGCTTTTTTGAATTCTTTTAATGAAACCATAACTGACTTATGTGCACTTTTGGGTTTAAACTTTTTCGTTAGATGCCCTGCCAAGCAGGCCCGATGGTTTAAATATGAGAATCAGAACGAGCAGGGAGAAGGCAAAAACATCTTCATAGTCACTCGAAACATATCCGGTGGCAAAGCTCTCTGTGAGTCCCAGAACAAAACTGCCGAGAACGGCACCAGGAATCGAGCCGATTCCGCCCAGAACCGCCGCGGTAAATGCTTTGATGCCGGCAAGAAAACCGATATAAAAATTTATCTGGCCAATATGCGCCGCGACGAGCATCCCGCCGATGGCTGCAAGGCCTGAACCGACAATAAAAGTTGCCGAGATCACGTTGTTGACATTGATTCCCACCAGAGTGGCCATGGTTCTGTCCTGAGCCGTGGCTCGCATTGCTTTACCAATTTTAGTAAATTTTATAATCAGCGTAAGCAGCACCATCACAACAATTGTGGTTACCAGAATAATGAGATCAGTGGTGCCGATAATATGGGCAATCGGCTCCATGAATTCAAGATCGGGAAAAAGCGTAGGGAACGGGAGAAAATCTGAGGTCTGGGCCAGCAAAACGTAATTCTGCAGGAAAATCGACATCCCGATAGCGCTGATAAGAGGCGATAAACGGGGGGCATGCCTGAGTGGTTTGTAGGCAATTTTTTCGATCGTATACCCATAGGAACTCGCCCAGACTACTGCAGCTAACCCGGAAATAATAACGATGGAGACGAGAGGGAATCCATAAATCGAGAGTACCGTGGCAACGATAAAAGCAGTAAACGCGCCGATCATATAGATTTCCCCATGGGCAAAGTTGATAAGCCCTATGATGCCGTACACCATGGTATAGCCCAAAGCGATGAGCGCGTAGATGGAACCCCGGGTCAAACCACTGAAAAACAATTCAATAAAATAGTCCATGCGTGCATAAAAAAATATCTGAAGTAAACAAAGAAAAATCTATGTTTACTTCAGATATTAAAAGGTTAACCAAGGAAATGTTATTTGACGACGACGTATTTGCCGTTTTCTACAACATACATTGAAAATCCTACACCGACTGCATCGCCATTCTTGTCAAAGTTGATACTGCCGACAGGAGTCGCCACTTTTTCTGTTTCCAGAACTTTCTTCAAATCGGCAAGTTTGGTTGATCCGGACTTCTCGATTGCGTTAAGTATAGCCTCGGTCGCAGCATACGCACCATCATAAAATGCACCGGGATCACTCCCAAACTTGGCTTTATGCTCCGCTCTTGCTTCGGCCGACTGAGGATTTTTAGAGTTATCCTGCGGACCGGCAGCGTAAACGCCTTCTGCGGCATCACCGGCAACCTTGATAAAGGTATCGTCTTTAACGCCATCATCAGACACGAATTTGGTCTTGAGACGTTTCTTCTTCATAATAGTGACAATTTTAGATGCTTCTGGATGGTAACCGCCGAAGACGACAACATCTGCACCTGACTGCTTGATTTTCTGGACGATAGCTGAATAATCCATGGCACCGGGAGTGATACCTTCAAACAGAACAACCTGTCCTTTGCCAGTTTTTTCAACATACTTCTTGGCACCTTCTGCAAGCGGTTTGCCATAATCGCCTTTGTCGTGGATAATGGCAATTTTTTTAAGTCCCAGTTTATCGACGGCAAAATCAATCATCGCCGGTGACTGAGCAGCATTAGGAGCAATGGTTCTGAAAAAATTAGGATAGTCGCCGCTCAAAGTCAGCTCATCGCTGGTGGCTGATGGCGACATGACCAGTATCTTGGCGTTTTTGTAGATAGGCATTGCCGCTTTGGTTGCACCGGAACATATATGGCCCAGAACCACTTCCGCGCCGTCCGAGACAAGTTTGGTCGCAGTATTGGTGGCAATTTCAGGTTTACAGACATCGTCCTCAACCAGCATTTCCACCTTTTTGCCGTTGATTCCGCCTTTGGCGTTGACTTTGTCAATAACGACCCTGGCAGCATTAACAGTAGGCAGACCATAGGACGCGAGATCACCACTATGCGGACCAGCGACACCAAATTTGATTGTATCGCCGGCAACACCAAGTGCCGGAGCCGACAGTGCCAACAAAGCACAGGCTGCAGTTGTTAGCAATTTACCACTCAGATTAACCTTCATCCATTCCTCCCTGAAAATTGTTATTTACCTTACAGATTCTTTTTTGTTGGCTTTTACAAAAAAACAATCTATCTCAAGCCAGTTCGCCCTTCGAGGGGCATTGCAAACACTACCGGTTGTAACTCCCGTTAGTCGGGTCGATGTATCATATTATTTGCGGATCAAAGCTGAAAGTCACCCGAAAACAGCGAGCATATACCGCGAAGTCATGATATTAGTCTTTTACACACTGTTTTGCAAAATCTAAAGTGAAAAACTGTCCCATCTCTAATCAATTTTATCTTTTAAAGCCATGTCAAAAGGTTTGGATCTCTTCTTTTTCTTGGGTCGCCCCTTCAGTCCTCTCTATAGTGCTCTCATGAAATCGCGGGAAAAACTCTATCTTAGAGGAATATTTCGCCGTCATTCATTACCCGTCCCGGTCATAGCTGTTGGCAATCTTGTTTTGGGTGGGACCGGCAAAACACCTACCGTTCAACACATTGCCAACTTGCTTCTGACCAAAGGTTATCACCCGGCAATTATCAGTCGAGGATACGGCGGCAAAACCAAAGAAGCCGTGAATGTTGTATCTGATCGGGAAAATATTTTTCTGTCACCAGAAATCGCTGGAGATGAACCGTGCATGCTTGCCCAGACCTTACCAGGGGTAGCAGTGCTCACCGGAGCACAGCGTATTTTTCCCTGTCGGCATGCCATTGATTACCTGCATGCCGATGTCATTATTCTAGACGATGGGTTCCAGCATCTCAATGTCGAAAGAGATATTGATATTGTTCTCTTCGATAGTACTGCCCTGGCGGGAAACAGCCGGGTTTTTCCCGGAGGTCCTCTGCGCGAACCGGTGTCAGCTCTGAACCGGTGTCATGGCTTTCTGTTAACCGGGGAAAGTCCGGTGAACAGAGCAAGAACTCAGAAATTTGCCACACTTTTGCAGGAAAAATTTCCGGTAAAACCGGTATTCATTTCTTCTCTGGATACATATGAGCTTCAAGGACCGGATGGGCCGATTGCCGCAGAATCTGTCTCAGGCAAATTTTATGGTTTTTGTGGCATAGCCAATCCTGAAAGATTTGAGAAATCTCTTGCCGGTTATGGACTTCAGCTCGCAAGCTTTCAGGCTTTAAAGGACCACGTCTCGTATAGTCAGGAGATGGTTTCGCAGCTTTGTAAAAAAGCGATCGATTGCGGTGCGGAAACCTTAGTAACAACAGAAAAAGATTACGTTAAGCTGCGTAAACTCAACCTGAGTCTGCCGCTCTATGTCCTCAGGGCACACCACAAGGTAGAGCAGGCCTTTGATCATTTTCTCCTCACAGAATTAGAGAAATTCGGTAAACCCTTTCCAGGGTGATCCCTGACAACCGGCACATTTTTGTGTGTTAAAATCGACACATCAGAATATTGTGTTATTTTTAACACAATATTCATTTTTATCAGCGGCTCTGGCGGATATGGTTAATACATTGATATGTATAGGTATATTCAAGGGAAATGGTTGACTGCGTTCACGGCATACAAATTGCTAATGAGGGAGCACTTTACTCATACCTCATAAGGAATAGTTATGTCTTTACCTATAGATCCGTATCAACATACTTTGCGAAAATCAGTGAGCTGTTGCGGTGTCGGCCTGCATTCTGGCCGAACCGTCAACCTCTCCATAAAGCCGGCTCCGGTGCACAATGGCATCCGTTTCTTTCGGTCTGACGTGCCGAATGGTGGCCATATTCAAGCGTACATGGACAAGGTCGTTGACACGCAACTGGCAACAACCCTTGGCAATAGGCACTTCACAATTTCGACGACGGAGCATCTCTTAGCGGCTCTGCAGGGGTTTGGCATCGATAATGCCAACGTGGAATTGGATTCAGCTGAAATCCCTATTATGGATGGCAGTGCCGAGCCGTTTTTCAAATTACTGAAAATGACCGGCAAGTCGAGGCAAAACGGACTTAAAAAAATCCTGCGCATCATAAAGCCTATCACTTATAGAGACGGTGATAAGCATTTGACAATTTCACCCTACAATGGCTTCAAAGTGACCGGTGAAATTTGTTTTGACGACACTCTGATTAAGAAGCAGCGATTTACCTACGATCTTGCAGCAGATCGCTTTGGCGATGAAATAGCTCGAGCCAGAACCTTTGGTTATGTCGAACAGGTCGAGGAACTATGGGCTAACGGGCTGGCACTTGGCAGTTCGCTGGAGAATGTCATCGCAATCCACTGGAATCGCAAGTCAGTCCTCAATGAGGACGGGTTGCGATATGATGATGAGTTCATCAGGCATAAGGTTCTGGATCTTGTTGGAGACCTGGCGCTTTTAGGCTATCCGGTTCTGGGGCATGTTACAGCCTACAAAGTCGGCCACAAGCAGCATCTGGGCTTGATGCAGGCAATAGTTGCCGCTCCGGATTGCTGGGAAATTGTTCAGATGAGAAAAAATGGAAATAGCACTGCCCTTTATCGAATGGCCGTAAAATCGAGAGCGGCAGGTGACGCACTGATGCCCCTTTTCAATTACCAGCCCTACGCTTCTGCAGCCTGATCCGTCAATTGTCGCCCTGTACTGCAAATAAAGGCATGCAGGGGGACGTCGAGTATTCTTGCTGAGATTGTTTTGACTCACTGGCGAAAAAAGTGCTTTTCCCCCATGTCATTCTCCGATTATTTTAACTAAGACACGTTTTTTACGCTTGCCATCAAATTCTCCATAAAATATCTGCTCCCATGTGCCAAAGTCCAACCTGCCTTCCGTGATTGCTACAACAACTTCTCTCCCCATTATCTGACGCTTCATGTGAGCATCGGCATTGTCCTCGTACCCATTATGTCTGTATTGGCCTACGGGCTCATGAGGCGCAAGCTTTTCAAGCCATACCTCATAATCATGGTGCAGCCCGGATTCGTCATCGTTTATGAAAACAGATGCAGTTATGTGCATCGCATTAACGAGGACTAATCCCTCCGTAACCATACTTTCTGACAAACATGTTTCAACCTGTGGGGTAATGTTAATGAACCCTCTTCTGGACGGGACTTCAAAAAACAGCTCTTTTCTGTAGCTCTTCATTTTACCTCCTGTTCATGCCATCTATTGGTAAATGAGACATTTACGGTATTTGGTACGCAGACAATACTGCTGCTTTGTGTTGACAGGGTTCCTCGCCATACCACATTATGCGATTCTGTCTGGGATGATGGTCGGCAAATTATAGCCGTTAGAAATAGTATTACGATATTTATAAAGTAAAATCAAAGGCACGTGATGGGCACTGACAATAACCCAGCGGGAGGGGATGGAATTTGATTGGGACTTTATCAACAGGAGAGAGACCTGTTTTGGTCTTATGAACAGACTTCGGCAATTTTAAAGGTGATTCTCTGTTCTTGTATACACCTGCCGGTTAAAAAATCAGCGGATGGTCCTTAGTGAACATTGCGCAAATTCCAGGCACTCAACACATGAGTGTAAAATAGAAAGATTTAAGTCTATTCCTGAAATTTGCCACAATGCTCATATTTGTATTATCCGGGTTAAAAGGTGTAGCTCAAATGTACCCCGCCAAACACCGTGGTATCAACGGCGTCATCTGGTAGAACATCTTTATCCATGGAGTCGGAGTAGTTGATATTGACGCCAACAGCCACAGCTTTTGTTACCGCATAGTCCAATGAGGCGGTCAGGATATAGTTGAAGAATCCGGACTCCGTACCGCCGGCATAGAACTTCGCGAAATCCTCACCGGCGTAGCTTATTGTCCCGGAAAATCCAAGAGTGGTTGGTTCATTGATGCTGTAGCTGTATCCGACTTTGGCTGTAACATAAAAATCGTCGACCTGATCAAAATCGTAATACAGTGTTGAACCGACCGAGAAGCCCGCCCCGACATCCATACTGAGGCCTAAAAATAGCTCTCTTGTGGCGTCCGCACCGGCCGGAAAAAGATACTGGATAACACCGATGCTGGCATCGACTGGGCCTATTTTGTGGGCGTAGGAAGCAGTGAGGTCTACTTCGGAAAACTGGCCGCTGTCAACTGTATCATTGTAATTGTGAAGATCGAAGTTGCTCCAGACATTAATGTCAAAGCCATTGGCGGCCACATCTAAGCTCGGCTGCAGCACGAATCCGTTGTTAAAGGTGAGACCCCGCCACACGTAAGCTGTGTTGGTGTCAAGGGCAGCGGTGACTTCAGCTGCTGCCGCCTGAGTGATGCCGCCGCCTGTTGCAAGCGCTGCCAGTGCCGCTATGGATAACAATCGTTTCATGCTCTCTCCTGTTCTTTAATTGACAGTCTTATAAAATGCCTCAGTTTAAAAAACTTTTATCACTTCATCATCCGACAAAAACATTGCTAATTATCTGCAAGCTCTTTTCTGTTGCAGGTCGCAATTAAAGGATCAATTCTTGTCCTTTCAGGAGGCTAGCATTTTCAATGCCATTGCAATACGTAAATAAAATACATATATATATTGAATATATAGACTTTATAGCCAGGTAGTTGAAGGATATAGCGCACTGGTATACCTGGAAAGAAAACAACTTTTTTGTATGTTTTTATCAGAAGAACATACAAAAATGAAATAACAAGCGATTCTTCTACTGGTTACTTGGTTTCGGTGTCGTTTGGTTGAGGGGATGCTGAAGTCAAGATTTTCAGACTGATGCCTGGACGTTAACGAAATAACGTTTAAAAGCTCACAAGACATTTGTAGCAATATGAACCGGATAGGAGGCATTTATGCGTCTCATCGGCACCATTCGCTATCAATTTCAGGAGATATTCAGTTAGTTAGATATTTGATATTATTAAATAAATAAAATATGAAGTAAGGTTGGTAATAATTCTCATAAATTCAGCTAAAAGTTGACGGCATATGCAGATGTTGTATATTCACCACTAAGAAGTGCCTTCATTTACCTATGAATATAGTTAGGTATTTTCGCATAAATGACCAGTATTGGGGAGAACATCGCCTGTTTTCCTTTGTGCTTAGCCATAGCCAGAAAGTAATCGGCCTTGGGCTTGTTGAGTAGTACATACCGAAAAAATCAGGAGAAACTACTAATGACTTTACTTGAAGGCTTATTGTGGCTGACTCTCAATGTCTACCACGAAGCACGCTCGGAACCGCAAATAGGCCAGATGGCGGTGGCTTTCGTCACCTTGAACAGAGCCAATGAAAAACATCGGCCAATAAAGGAGATCGTTCAGGAACCCTACCAGTTCAGCTGGACCTTCCAGAAACAGTCGTATCTGCCGGATGACCCGAAAGCTTTTCTGAACTGTATGAAATCAGTGTATATTGCACTTCAGACCAAAGATTTCACCGAGGGAGCGACGCATTACCATCTGGACAGTGTCAATCCTCACTGGTCAAGCGAATATACTTACCTGGAACAATACGGTTCTCACAAATTCTATAAATGATTGCGGTCTGAAAAAAGGCGGCAATGGTAGCGTTTTGGCTACTATTGCCGCCTTTTTTACTTCCTCTTACACCTTCTGGGCATTTTTTAATGCCCAGCATTGCGCGTCGAGTTTTTCAGCTGACATTTTTATTCCAACAGGATATACGAGCGTTCGCTCAAGAAGAGCCGACGATTGAGGTAAAGCAAGAGGATCGTAGACAATTCTTCTCTTTCCGCCCGGTTCAGCGAATGGATAGCCGGATTTGGTCAGAGTCTTCCCACCAAGCAAATGTTCCCACTTCGGATAAAAATGCCAGGTATTTTCAGCAAAATTAATTGCCCCGTGCCCGTCTTTTCGAAGTGATGCATTCACTCTTTGACAATGCTGACGATCCTGAAGAGTGAATGTTAAAAAAGTTGCTGAATCACCTTTTTCATCAATCAGCTCTCGAAACGCAACCCCGGGTAAACCGGCAGCGGCCTCTTTCAATATCGCCTTGTTCTTTTGTTGTGCAGCAACAATAGTGTCAAGCTTGGCAAGTTGCGCAATGCCGATTGCTCCCTGGAGTTCCATCATCCGGTAGTTGAATCCGATAAAATTCCTGCCTTCTCCACCTCTTGTGCCGGGATTGACTTTGTGATCGTGGCCATGGTCATGATATTCGGACATGGTCCGCCACAGTTCGGCATCATCGGTAATAATCATGCCGCCCTCACCGGTTGTAATGGTCTTGACCGAGTCAAAGGAGAAGGTGCCGCATGTTCCAAAAGAGCCAAGGTGCTTGCCCTTTATCCGGCCACCTGCTGCCTGGGCGGTATCCTCAAGGACAGGAATTCCGTGTTGCGCGGCTATATCCACTATGGTCTCAATTCTTGCCTGGGCACCAAGCATATGGACGGGAATAATACACTTGGTTTTTGCGGTGATTTTCTTTTGCAAATCCGCCGGATCCATGTTCAGCGTTGCATCGACCTCGGTAAAAACAGGTACGGCCCCAACCTCAAGAATTGCTTCCCAGGTAGCGACAAAGGTGAAACCCTGGGTTATCACTTCATCCCCCGGACCAACACCCAATGCAGTGAGCGCGACTTTCAGGGCGGCGCTGCCTGACGTTACTGCCTGTGCATTTGATGAATCACAGTATCTGGCGAATTTTTCTTCAAATTCCCGAACCTTGTAGATTCCCTTTCGCTGATCATTGAATTCATAACGAAAGAGAACACCCGTATCGAGGACATCCATTATCTCTTTTTTTTCTTCTTCCCCGAATAGTTCAAATCCCGGCATGATTCACTCCTTTAATGGTACGTTGCATGGAAAATATTTTTATTGCCGAGCCTTTAAGCGAGCAACCTTGGCCTTGATTTCTGCCTGAGCTTGCGAATACGCGGCATCGTCGCCCATGAAGAGCAGGAAATCATTATAGATGGCAATTGCTTTATCGACATGGCCCTGTTCTTCCTCGATCCTCCCCCTGCTGGTATAGGCAATCTGCTCATATCCTTTGACATTTTTCAAAATATCATACTGTTTGGCAGCTTCTTCAAAACGTTTGTCACCTTCCAGAGCCTGGGCCAGACCAAAAACCACCAGCGGGTGCAAGGGGTTGGCAGTTTTGACGTCGGGCAAAACCTCGGCATATTTTTTTGCGGCATCGGCATAGGAGCCATTTTTCATATCCAGCTGAGCAATATCAATTCTGGCCCAGAGTGCTGACGGGGTACCGGAATATTTTTCAACAACGGCGCGAAGTGCCCCTGCCTGAGCAGCCTGGTCGGTTTGCAAAGCCGTGGACAAGGCAGTTGATGACTCATCTTGAATGCGCTCACGATATGATCCGTACAGTGCCCAGAAAACCACGGCAATAACGATAATTACTATGCCAATCTGCAGGATCCTTTGATTGTCTCGAATAAAATCTATTGCTTTGGGAGGCAGGTTGAAATGTTCCAACAGTCCTTCAACCTTTTCCATATTTGTTTCGGCAGTTAATTTTTTATTAAACGCACTCTCACCGGCCATGCTGCTTACCTCCAGGTAATTTTTATGTTATGATGGCGTCGTAAAAAGTCCGATCTTCTTCGTTGCAGTTTTTTTGGTTGGTTGCCGCCATACTACTTGTATAGCCGACAACCAACCAAAAAAACTACGCCTTGTATATCAAACTTATTATCTGGCTATCGCTGAGGTTTTCTTTGAGTTATTAAAAGTTCATACCTTTATGTAAAGTATTAAAGCGGGCAATATAATATATAGCTGTTTATATGTCCATGCGTAAACAAACCATTCTCTCTTTCGTCGCATCAAATACGGGCCAATGAATACATCACCCACGCAAGATATCCTCACCGTCAGTCAACTGACCCGGTCCATAAAGACAATTCTTGAAAGTGAGTTTCGATTTGTCCGGATAAGCGGTGAAATTTCCAATTTTAAGATGGTCTACTCCGGACACTCTTATTTTACTTTAAAAGATGGTTCTGCGCAGATACGGGCGGTACTTTTCAAGCAGCAGAAACGATTTGTCGAGCTGGCCTTGCAGGATGGTCAGGATGTCGTCTGTTTTGGCAGGATTACCGTGTATGAACCACGAGGAGAATATCAGCTCATTGTCGATTCGGTAGAACTATTCGGCACCGGCAGACTGCAAAAAGAATTTGAACAGTTAAAGATACGATTGGCCCAAAAAGGTTATTTTGATACCGAAGCAAAAAAAGCGCTGCCGCCCTATCCTGGAAAAATTATTGTCATCTCTTCACCAACCGGCGCTGCCATCCATGATTTCCTGAAGATAGTTAAAATCAGAAAATCACCAATTCTGATACAGATTCTTCCGGTGAAGGTGCAGGGCAATCAAGCCGGTCGTGAAATTGCCGCGGCAATCCGGACAGCAAACAGTCTTGACGGTGTAGATGTTATTGTCCTGTGCAGAGGAGGCGGCTCGCTCGAAGACCTCTGGGCCTTCAATGAAGAGGTGGTCGCCGAGGCCATTTATCACTCGGTTGTGCCGGTTGTGACGGGAATCGGCCACGAGGTTGATTTCACTATTGCCGATTTTTGTGCAGATTTTCGTTGCCCTACTCCAACCGGAGTGGCCGAAAAGCTGATCCCTGACACCCATGCCTTGCGTCAGCATCTTACAGCGCTGCAAAACGGCCTGGTGAAAAGGATGCAGCGAAAAATGTCGTTTCTTGATCAACGTCTGCGCCATAGCATCCGTATGCTGGGCAATATGAAAAATATTTTCAAAGATTCTGAGTTGCGGCTCGAACTCAGCAAGTCGTATCTGTATCAGGCAGCGACAAATAATCTGCGCCGTAGAGAGGGTAAACTGGAAGCCTGTCTTCGCAGACTACAGGGGCAGGCACCTTCCCAATGCATCGAATTACAGCAGAAACATCTCCATTTCCTGACCGCGCAACTGCACAACCATATCCGACGAATCCTTGAGCGAAAAGAGATGGCTCTCGCCGAACAGGCCACCCTGCTCAATAGCGTCAGCCCTCTGGCCACTCTTGGCAGAGGCTACTCCATCGTCAGAAAATTCAATACGAAAGATGGTTCCTATCAGGTCATTACCAGATCTGTCGATACATCCGTGGGAGAAGAACTGAATATCCTGCTTCGAGAAGGGCAACTGAACTGTGTTGTCAAAAAAACGGCTTAAACTCCCGACAATTACAATCAGTTCAAGGCGATTTAGGCTCAGGCCGCCATTTTGTCGGCAGCCTGAGAAGCAACAGTGCTGTTTACAGCAGCTCAAGGCCTGAGAAAAAGTACCCAATCTCAAAAGCAGCGGTATCAGGCGCATCGGAGCCATGGGTGGCGTTTTCGCCAAGAGATGCACCGTACAGACGCCTGAGGGTTCCTTCGGCCGCATCCGCTGGATTGGTCGCGCCCATGAGATCACGCCATTTCGTTATGGCATTGTCTGCTTCCAAAACCATCACTATGCAGGGTCCGCTGGACATGAAATCAGTCAGTTCGCCAAAGAAAGGTCGTGCTTTATGCACATAGTAAAAGCCTTCAGCTTCGACTTTGCTTAAATAGAGTTTTTTGATTCCAACAATCTTGAATCCTTCCTCATAGATGCGGCTGATTATTTTCCCGCTGTTACCATCGGCAAACGCATTTGGTTTAATAATCGCAAATGTCCTTTCCATATTCACTTTCTCCTCGACTAAATTTTAGTGGATAAGCACCAAGCGTACGCCTGTTAAAAAGATACAAAAAATAATCGAACCAACAATGACCAGGCGGTTTGTTCTCTTGATATCTTCAGGAACAGGTTCACAAGCTGCGATGCCGATATATGGTTTTTCAACCACTTGATTAAAGTAAACCGATGGGCCGCCAAGTCGGACACCAAGTGCTCCGGCAGTGGCCGCCTCGGTATGCCCGGCATTCGGGCTTGCGTGCTGCAGTCGGTCTTGCAAAAATACCTTTGCGGCTCCTCTGTAATCCAATTTCAAAAAAAATGCAGCTATTATCAAACAGACGCCGCTGAGCCTGGCTGGAATAAAGTTTACCGCGTCATCGAGTCTTGCTGCAACTCTGCCAAATTGGAGATATTGCTCGTTCTTATAGGCGATCATCGAATCCATGGTGTTGACAGCCTTATACAAAAAGGCGCCGACCACGGAACAACTGATTGGGGAGAGCTGGAGCACAGGTGCAAAGCAGCTGGCAAGAACCGCGAAAAAAAATGGCGCGGTGATACCGTCGACCATGTTTTCAGCAACTGTTTCAATTGTGGCGCGGCAGATACCGTCTTCATTCAATTTGCTGGTATCGCGTCCAACTATCTTGCCAACAGCATTACGAGCGTTTATCAGAGAAATATCCTCTTCCAGGTGAACATATACCGCATTACTGTGATACAGCAGGTCTCTGGCGGCAATAGTTGTGTAGAGGAGGAACACGGCGACAACCCCGGCAAAGGTCGAAGAAAATGAGGCAGCGATGCAGAGTATCAGAGAGACGACTCCTGCCGTCACGCCAATAACCGTAATAACGGTCATACCTCCTGCCAGATAAAGGTTACTGGTCTTCGACCGGGTAATACGTTCACTCCAGATAATCAATCGGCCGATGCCTCGCACCGGATGCGGAAACCAATGCGGATCACCGATTAGGGCGTCTAAAACAATTGCCGCGAGAAGTTGCAGAGAATAGATCATAATGGGCAGATGGGGTGAGTGTTGTCGCTCGTTATATTTTCAGCAGACGGTAGAGCGCATCCATATCGACATTTTCCCGAACACAGGCGGCCAACCTGTCAAAGCCGATTTCCAGGTTGTAGGGCGCGAGTATTTCGCCTGCCGGCTGCAGTCCTGCCCTCTGGCGCAGGTTGTCAATAAACCATCGCCTGAACTCATCGCTGTCAAATATGCCATGCAGATAACAACCCCAGATTTTTTCCGAGTGTTCCATCTGGCCGCAGCTGGTCCCGTCATCAAAGCGCAGTACCGGTTTTCCGGTTATGGATGAAATGCCATGGTGGATCTCGTAGCCAAAGATTTTTTTGCCGGAGAGCTGGTGTACCCCGGATTTGCGGGTGAGGTTTTTGTCCCGCTCAATAACGGTTTCCATCTCGAGATAGCCAAGGCCCGACAGCTGTCCATCAACGGATTCAATTTCGTACGGATCATGAATCAGTTTGCCGAGCATTTGATATCCACCGCATATGCCGATGATTTCACTGCCCTTCTCCAGGCACTGGCCAATTTTCTCGGCAAAACCGCCGTCTTGTAGAAATCGAAGATCATGAATGACATTTTTTGATCCCGGGAGGATAATTGCCTGTGGCGAACCTATATCGGCTGCATTTTCGACGATTCGAAGCGTGACATCAGGCTCTTCTAAAAATGGCTCGACATCGGTGAAATTGGAGATATGCGGCAGGTTGACGACCACAATTTCAATGCCGTCTCCTGAGCGCTGCTTATTAAAGCTGCCTTTTTTAAAGGAGACCGAATCCTCTTCCGGCAGCCCTAAGTTTTTCAGATACGGAACAACACCTAAAACACTGCGACCGGTATGCATTTTCACATAGTCATGGGCTGCTTCAAGCAGCGAGGACTGACCGCGGAATTTGTTGACCAGAAAACCGGCCACGAGCTGCCTTTCCCACTCGGCAAGCACCTCCATTATCCCGACAAAGGAAGCGTACACCCCTCCGCGGTCGATATCGCCCACCAGAATAACCGGCGCCTCGGCGTACTGGGCCATCCTCATATTGACGATATCGTCGGCTTTGAGATTCACTTCTCCCGGGGATCCGGCACCTTCGAGGACAACAACATCAAATTCATCCGCCAGGGCGTCATAACTTTTGCAGACAGAACTCCAGACTTTGGGTTTATAGCTGTTATAATCGAGGACGGACATATTACCGACCGGCTTGCCGCAGACAACAATCTGGCTTCCCGTATCTGAATTTGGCTTGAGCAGGATCGGGTTCATCCGGCAATCCGGGTCCAGACGTGCCGCCTGCGCCTGGACAACCTGTGCACGGCCCATTTCATCACCCTGCAGCGTGACAAAAGAATTCAGCGACATATTCTGGGCCTTGAAAGGGGCAACCCGCACCCCGTCCTGATATAAAATACGGCATAGCGCGGCGGTCATAATCGATTTTCCGGCATCGGAACAGGTTCCCTGAAACATGATGGACCGAGCCTTTCTTCGCGGCGTCTTCCGAATGCCATTTATGGCAAAAAAGTCATTTAGCACGGCAACCAGGCGCTGATTTTCCCTCTGTGTTCGAACCGCTACCCGAAGAAACAGGTGAGAAGATGCAAGGCCTTTATAGTTTTCACAGCGACGAATCATGATGCCATGCTTGAGACAAAAATCAGCTACCGCCGCAGCGTCGCCTCCGCTGACAACCTTGATAAACAGATAATTCGCTTCGGAATCATAAACTTTCAGCTGGGTAATATTGCGCAGTGCCGTTTCCAGCTCGCCGCGCAAGTCGCGGCAAATCTGCCTGGTTTTTACTTGATACGCACTATCTCTGAGAGCCGCCGTGCCGACTGCCTGGGCCAGGCTGTTCACGGTCCAGGGCGGGAGATTTTCTTTTAGCTGAAGCACAAGAGATGGCGATAAGACCCCGTACCCAATACGTAAGCCGGGAACCCCATAGAATTTGGTCATGGAATTGAGAGTCAGGATATGAGGTGCCTCTGCGCCCAGCGAACGGCTTCCTTCTATAAAATCGAGAAAGGCTTCATCGATTATGAAATAACTGTCCGGAAAATCTTTAATGAGTGAGAGGAGCTCCGCGCGGTCAACGGTTTTTCCGGTGGGATTATTGGGGGTGGCAATGATTATCAGATCTTCCGGCTGAATCATTGCACCGAGCCTGCTCAGATCAAGGGTGAAATCATCTTCTTCCCGGATAGTGCAAAGAGCGATCGGCAATCCGGCTATTTTCGCTGCCCGGGCATAATCGACATAAGAAGGCACGGGAATAACGACCCGTTTACAGGGAAGCACCCGCAGAAAAGCATACAGCAGCTCAGTTGTGCCATTGCCGGCGACAATATAATCTTTCGATATTCCGGTGTGTTCGGCAATGGCTTCGAGAAAACTGGTATTCTCGGGGTCCGGATAATGGATAAGATTTTCCAGCTGGCTGCTGATCAGTGGGCGAAACCATTCCGGGGGGCCAAGTGGATTTATATTGGCACTGAAATCGAGAATCTGGTTGTCTTTACCCACTGCTTCACGGAGTGTTTTATGGATATTGCCGCCATGTTCGAACGTATTCATAACTGATTAATTAAATTGCTGTTATAAAAGAGAAAAGGAAGCGGTAAAGGCGACAGCCGTAATCGCCTCAGTCAGTTCACAGACTGCCCCGAGGGTGTCGCCTGTCGCTCCCCCCAGACGATCTTTACACCATCTGCCAAAAATATAATTCATCGCCAATATCGCGATAAGCGTAACAATTAACAGCGACGGCGCCAAGGCTGCAAGCAAGACCGCCAGTGACAGGAAGGCTAAAAATGCTGCAGTTTTGCTGCTGTCGGAATAAAAAAGACTGCCCAGGCCTCCTTCCGCTCTGGCATACGGCAGACGGGCCATTGAAAAAAGGATCGCACTTCTGCCGGCAAGAGGCATGAAAAAGATTGCCAGACACAGAGTCTTCGGCGCCATTGCACTGAGGGCGCTGTATTTGGCGAGAAGAACACAGACCACCACGACAACGCCCATCGCCCCTGCCCGGCTGTCTTTCATAATACGCAGACAATCTTCACGGGGACGTGAGCTCAACAGCCCGTCGGCACTGTCAGAGAGCCCGTCGAGGTGGAGAAACCCCGAGATAAAAGCAAGATATATAAGGGCAATAACGGCAACAACCTGCTGCGGGAAAAAGAGCAGTAAAATATGTGTCCCCAAGAATCCAACAGTACCGATTAGTGCCCCGACAATCGGAAAAAAGATCAAACATTTATTGAAATGGTGCAGGTCGTCTGCTGCCCGCCAGGATACCGGCACAATGGTGAGAAACCGTAGTGCGGTACACAGCTGCGCCAGTGGAAGTTGCAATCTCTTTTCCGAGGTGGTCATAATATCCTGAACCGATTATTTGTCGGCTTGCGCGACTGCGGCTTCTTCAAAGGTTGCCACCTTGGTCAGTATCGCCACAGCGCCCTCAACCAGATTCATCGCCACCGCAGCTCCGGTCCCCTCTCCCAGACGAAAATTCAAATCAAGCAGTGGTTTTTTACAGCCAAGGGCCTGTTGCATCGCCTCGTGGCCGGGTTCGACAGATCTGTGGGAAAAAATCAGGTAATCTTTGGTAAATGGTTCAATTTTATAGGCTATCAGGGCTGCTGCGGTAGAGATAAAGCCATCTATTACAATGGGTTTGCCGTTCGCGGCAGCACCAAGTATCAAGCCGGCCAGACCGCCGATTTCAAAGCCACCGACCTTGGCCAGGATATCGAGCCCGTCCTTTGGGTCAGGTTTATTCACTTCCAAGGCTCTTCTGATGACCGAGACTTTATGTTTGACCTGCTCGTCGTCCAGTCCGGTTCCCCTGCCAGTCAGCTCGGCAACATCTTTACCTGTGCAGACAGCAGCAATCGCCGTGGATGGTGTCGTATTGCCGATTCCCATATCACCGGTGCCAAACACATCGAAACGGGTTGATAACTCGTTGGCAATATCAATTCCGGATTCTACGGCCCGTTTGGCCATTGCCTTGCTCATGGCCGGCCCGACAGCGATGTTGTCGGTTCCCAGACCAACCTTTTTGTTGATTATTTTCTTGCTCTCGACCAGATCTTTCAGGTCGGTTGCGACCCCCATATCAACGACGAAGACCTCAGCTCCAGCCTGGGCCGCCAACGCATTAATTCCCGCCCCGCCGGCAACAAAATTATAAACCATCTGCGGAGTCACTTCACTCGGGTATTTGGAAATGTTTTCGGCAACAACTCCATGATCGCCCGCCATGGTGACAATAGCCTTTCGGTGCATCTTGGGTTGAGTTGTCCTTGTCATACCGGCAATATCGATGGCCAGATCCATTAAATCGCCAAGTGCCCAATAGGGAATGGCGAGGTTGTCCAACCGGTTTTTTGCTGCCTCCCGACTCACTGAATCCTGAGGATAAATTTTTTCAATTGTTCTTTCCAAAAGGCTCATGATTTTTTCTTCCTTTAGTGATTTAGACAATAATTTCGTGAAGTAACTTATACCCCTCAAGGGGGTACTGAACAGTGCCTCGCAAATATTTTGAGTGGGATAAGATATTAATAGGTCTCACTTTTTATTTTTTGAGCACGAGAGGCAATCCACAGCTCACCAGGACAACCTCATCAGCCCATTTACCTATCATTTGATTGCAGGTTCCGACGAGATCGCGGTATTTGCGGGCCAGAGCATTGTCCGGTACGATCCCGAGCCCTACCTCATTGGTGACACAGATCACCGTGCCGGCAAAGTGGCTGGTGGCCTCAAGCCATTCGCGACAAAGTACGCCAATATGGTGGTCATCTATATCAGTTGCCTGACCTTCAGCGCTAAAAAGAATGTTGTTCACCCACAGGGTGAGACAGTCAATCAGCACAACATCAATTCCCTCGGTCGGCTGTCCGAAAACGGAAGCTAAATCCGTTTCGCTTTCTCTGGTTATCCAGCCCCGTCCATGTCGTTCCTGCTGATGTCGCCTGACCCTCTCCGACATTTCAGGGTCAATTTTCGGGCAGGTTGCGACAAAAAGACGTTTTGTCGACAGTGACTCGGCACGTTCCAGAGCATATGAGCTTTTACCACTTCTTGCTCCTCCGGTCACAAGAATTATTTTTGCCATCTTCTCAACCTTTAATATTAAAACCGGTAAGAACTCCGCCTTCTGGATAAAGACGAATCGAACAGAAACAACCTGGCTCGATATCAAAAACCAGGTATTTTTCGGCAGGAAGCCTCAGCAACTGGCAGAGGAGATGTCTGATAACTCCGCCATGAGCTACCACCAGCAGAGTTTCTTCAACCATACGCTCGAGTTCGGTCTTGAAAGCTGCGATGCGGTCGGTAAAAGAATTCAGGGATTCCCCGTCAGGGAAGGTGAACCGCTGGGGATCTGCCACCCAGGAATCAATGAGGTCTTGATCAAATTGGACAATTTCGGCGAATTTTTTTCCTTCCCAACGACCGAAATCTATCTCCCGCAAAAGTTCACTGAATCGGCAGGCAACTGGCAGATCGAGTTCCGCCACGGTTTGTCGACAGCGAAGCAGTGGGCTGCACAGTATCTTCGCAATACCTTTTTGCCGCAGCACCAGGCCGGTTTTACGCACCTGTTCCCTTCCCTGCTGGGTCAAAGGTGCATCAGTTGAACCTATGTAACGGCCCTGCAAACCGGTATCGCCATGACGCAAAAAATAGAGTTGTTTTTCCTGCATAATTCTCTATCCTTTTGAAAACCGGGGAAAAGGGTTACCCATTCCCCGTTCTTCAGTACCTTGAGACAGATTATCTTCCTGTAAAAAGACAAGAAAGTAATCTGTCAGGCTCTAAAAGTCTACGATATTCAAAGGATAGTATAGGAAGTTTGGCAGAACCGAGGTGAATCTGGGGGAAATAAAAAAGCGTGCATAACGGTCAAGGACTGTTATGCACGCTTGCCACGTGTTATTACAGATTGCAGCTCAACACAGAAATGGGGGAATGCCTGAAAATTTTCTCCGCAGTCGTACCAAACATATAATCCTGGAAATTGGTCCTGCCCCTTGAACTGATGACCAGGATATCGGCTTTTTCATCATCGACAACCTGAAGAATCTGCTCAAACGGAATTCCGTTTTTGACGATTGTCCTGAAAGAAACCTTTATCGATACCCAGTGCGGCAGGAGTTCGGTCAGTTGCAGCTGGCGCTTTTGGGTCTCGTCCTGAATAAATTTCAGCACTACTTCACTGGTGAAATGTTCATCATTTAAGTCTGCTGCCACCTCTTCAATACGCCCTTGATTAATAACATTTACCGCCACAATTTCGGCCGAATTATTTTCTGCTACCCAAGACGTATATTCCAGTATTTTTGGGGAATATTCAGAGAAATCGATGCCGACAACAATTCGTTGGATATTTTTCATTGGTATTCCTCCCAGATCATTGATGCCGACTGAATTTTTCCCGGTTTCTGGCACTGAGCACCGGGACCGTTGCATGCCGAAAAACCTTTTCCGCAGTAGAGCCATGTAACGTACCGATAAGATTGCTTCTGCCCTTGCTGGCGATCACCACGATATCAATTTTTTCTGTTTCTATGGCATGCAGTATTGCATCATAAGGAATCCCAACGTGAAAAAGGATTTTTAGCCGCGCCCGGTGACCCTCGAAATGGTCCATGATCATTTTCTCGAGTAATCTTCGCCGTTCAGTTTCCACTCCCTTAATATAGTTCTCGGGACTAATCATTTCCGGGAAATTATGACTTATGTTCTCTACAACATCGACATCTTTGCTGTCGATAACATTAAAGATTACAATATCCGTCTGCTGTTTTTTAGTCATCGCGAGGGCGGATTCTATAGTTTCTAACGTGTAGTCGGAAAAATCCACGCAAGCCATTACTCTCTTGATAGTCTTCATTGAATCGCCCTCCTTTTTCTACAAGCCTTTGGCAATCAGGACATCGCAGGGTGGATCGGCCAGAATTTCACTCGCCGTTCCGCCAAGTTTATAAGGCATAATACTGACATGGCTATGCGTTCCAATAGCAATCAGATCGGGTTTTATCTTCGCTGCCGCACTCAGAAGGCAGGCATACGGTTCGCCTTTTACCGTACCAGGATGGAAATCTTGCGGTGCAATCTTATGTTTTTTCAGTAGTCCCTTGTTCTTTTCAACAAATTTTTCCATTTTGTCTCTGGCCAAATCTTCGAGAACGTCTTCCATATACCTGGCCATATGACCACCCATATACATGTACGAATGGACCAGGTGAAACTCGGCCTTAGGGGCCAGATCAAGTGCGATCTGGAGGGCCTGGGTCGACCCGTCTGAAAAATCAGTCCCGACTAGAACCTTGCCATACCCGGCGTTCGGTTTATCTCTGACCATCAAAACGGGAGTCATTCCTTTGCGAATCACCCTTTCAATCGTTGTTCCAATAAACATATCAACCAATTTTACCTTGCCATGTATACCCATGACAATCAGCCCGGCCTTAACTTTTGCAGCCTGCTCAATAATTTCGGCAAACGTTTCGCCACCCTCGATCACAGTAATTGTAGTTTGTAATTTTTTTATTCCTTTGGTGGCTGCCATAGCATTTTTTAACGTATCTTCAGCATCTTGCTTGAGGGAAATTGTTGTCTTTTTCTTGCTGGAGAAGGCGTAAACCGGGCAGATATGAACAACATGCAGTTTGGCTGCAAGCGTTGACGCAAGTTTAACCGCCCGGCCCAAAGCACGATTTGTTTCGGTTGAAAGATCTGTCGCCAGAAGTATATTTTTCATATTTTGCTCCTTTTCTATTGATAAAAGCAGGGCTCACTCCAGCGCTTCCATAGAGTACGCATGTCTTCATAGTGACTAATTGCAGAGAATGTGCCAAAGGCTAAATATTTACAAATATTCATTAATTACAGGTTGATAGAAGTTTTTTTCAACAAATAAAAAGCGGCAACGATGGTGATCTACAAAAAATTGCAGATTGAGCTTTGCAGCTTTTTGCAGGCTGGAGCAGCCTGTTAAGGGATATTCAGGATCCTTCGACGGTAGCGAAGAGTTGAATATTTAACATGAAGAAGTTTAGCGGCACTGGTCTCATTGGCACCTGTCAGCCGTAAGGCTTCAGCAATATACTGTTTTTCAATAGATGCCAATAAGGAAGGCAGGTCAATCCCTTCCTCCGGGAGGGTGCCGATGAGCTGATCTGGCAGGTGCTGCAGGTTTTGGTCGGAACAAATATGCTGGCCACCG
Source organism: Desulfobulbales bacterium (assembly GCA_038204235.1). Lineage (GTDB taxonomy): Bacteria > Desulfobacterota > Desulfobulbia > Desulfobulbales > Desulfocapsaceae > Desulforhopalus_A. The sequence continues at coordinate 4,845 of JBBRDD010000031.1, read as the reverse complement.
AGATCTTCCAGGGTCAGTTGCGGCCCTTTGGCTATAAGGGTTGCCCTTTCAATAATATTCCTTAATTCACGGATATTTCCACGCCACTGAATGTGTTGCAGTTCTTTTTCGGCCTGGGGGGTGATACCCGTCAGCGACTTGCCGAATTTGTTGTTGAATTCGAGAAGAAAATGTTTGGCGATGGGCAGAATATCTTCCGGACGTTTATTTAGTGAAGGAATTTCAAGCTTGATAACCCCAATCCTGAAAAAGAGATCTTCGCGAAAAGTCCCTTCATCTATCATTTTTTCGATGTTTTTGTTGGTAGCTGATACCACTCTGGTCTGAACGTGCACTATTTTTGTGCCACCGACTTTATAAAACTCTCCCGATTCAAGAAATCGCAGCAATTTTGCCTGGGCAGCAAGATCGAGGTCGCCAATTTCATCGAGAAAAAGGGTGCCGTCTGCCGCTTGCTCTATCAGACCTTTTTTGCCGGAGGAATGGGCGCCGCTGAACGCCCCTTTCTCGTAGCCGAATAGCTCGCTTTCCAACAGATCTTTGGGGATGGCTGCGCAGTTGACCGGGATTAACTTGCCTTGAAAATTAGGGCTTCGAAAATGGATGGCACTGGCAATGAGCTCTTTGCCGGTGCCTGACTCACCAAGGATAAGAATCGGGGTGTCAGGGCTCTTGGCCACTGTTTCGATGTACTGCATTACATCCTGGATAACTTTACTTTCGCCAATAAAAAATGGCAGATGTTCCTTGAGGTATTTTTCCTGCAGCGACTGCACTTCTTTTTTCAGCCTGATGCTTTCCAGTCCATGTTTTATGGTCACCTCCAAACCATCCATCTGCAGAGGTTTTACCACATAATCGTACGCCCCGAGACGCATTGCCGAAATGACCGTTTTTATATCTTCAAAGGCGGTTATCATGATGACCACAACATCAGGATAGTCCTTTTTTATCTCCCGCAAGGCGTCAATACCGTTCATTTTCGGCAGGCCGATATCAAGCAGGACCAGGTCAGGAACCTCTTTTTTCATCGAGTTGAGAGCTGTTTCAGCGGTGAGGAAAAACTTCGTCTGATAGTCCTTTTGCAGGCTTATCGCTATTCCTCTGGCTAGAGACTGTTCGTCGTCAACAATATAAAGGAAATATGGTTCCATCAGGTGTTGCCCTCGCTTTTAACAGGAAATTCAGCTGTAAAAAGTGCGCCCCCCCAATGGCTTGCGGCCACATAGAGAGAACCGTGGTGGTCGCTGATAATCCGGTGACAGATACTGAGTCCGATCCCAGAACCATAATTTTTGGTAGTAAAAAACGGATCGAATATCTTGTCACGCAGCTCAGGACCAATGCCTGATCCTGAATCAGCAACGGTTATGACAATGTACAATTGTCCATCGGCGCCGCTTCTTGTTGATGTTTGTACCAGCAGCTGTCTTTTCCCCTGGATTTCCATCAATTCTTCTATGGCATTGGTCAGCAAGTTTAATACCAGCTGTTCGATTAACTGCCCGTCCAGATAACATTCAGGAAGGTTTTCAGCCAGTTTAGCTTCCAGGGCAACCCCGCTTTTTCTTATGGTGACCGCCGAAAGATCGATAGCATTACGCACGCACCGGTTCACTTCCATCAACTGCATGGTATGTTGGCTCGGTTTTGAAAAATCCATCACCCGTTTTACCACAGTTTCAATCTTATGCGATGCCTTGTCCATTTCGACAATGGCTTCTTTAATATCAGGTAAACTGGTTGTATCCAGATATTCCCCGGCCAGAAGCCGTTTTAAAATGCTTAAATAAATATTGATGGTCGAGAGAGGATTTCTAATTTCATGCGCAATACCTGCAGCGACCCGACCAAGGGAGCCCATTTTATCCTGAATGGCGACAAGACGTTCCAGATCCCTGCGCTCGGTGATGTCACGGGCAAAAATGCAATTGTATTCCCTGCCGCTAAAAGCAATATGATTAATATGGATTTCTACCGGGATTGCCTCCCCGGACCTGGTATAGTGGCTGGTTTCCATTCGCCAGTTTTCCTGCTGCTTAATGATTTGCCAATCTTGTAAAAACTTGGCAAGAGTCAGGCTGGGGGTGATATCGAACATGGTCATCGCCAGGAGTTTTTCTCTTTTATAGCCGAGTTTACTGCAGGTGGTGTCGTTCACATCAACAATTCTGCCGTCAGGATCTATCCAGTAAATCATATCATTGGCGTGATCTATTGAAAAACGGGTGAACTGCAGGGCCTCGTTCACCTGGTGTTTTTCGGTTATATCCTGGGCGGTGGAGATAATCAGGTTCTGTTCAAATAACGGAATCCCGCGAACTGTGACGATCCGCTGTTCCCCGGATTGGGTGGTGGGAAGGAGGTTTTTCCAAATCATTTTTTCCGGATCACGGGTTGCGATATCACGCAATACTCTCTTTTTAATCACCTTCCTGTATTTCGGATCAGGGTAGACGTGATCAAAAAAAGCATCGAAACTGGTCAGGGCATCCTTTGGCCAACCATATATTTGCGTGAATTCTGCATTCATATAATGGACAGCGCCACTGTCGAGCGTATGCACGGCAAGACCGATGGGCAAATTATCGAGGATGGTTTCGATGAATTTCTTGCGTTTCCGCAGTTCCTCTTCGCTTGCTTTCAGTTCTTCATAGGCTTTTTTACGTCCATTCCCTTCTACCAAGAGGCGTGAATAGGCGGAAGAGAGTTCATTGGTTCGTTCGTTGACTCGTATTTCAAGATCTTCACGTTCCCGGCCTAAAACCGACTCGAGCTTTTTGCGCTTGGTGATGTCGCGATTACTCGCCCGTCGACCGAGATTTTCACCGGCGCTGCCAAAGACCGGCTGGCAGGAATGAGATATCCACTTTTCTTCGCCCTGGCGAGTAATAATGCGAAAATCCAGGTGCGAGGCTTCGTCTCTCTTAATCTCTTTGTGCTGATGATGAAAAAGCGCCGCCTGATCGTCCGGATGTGTTATAGATGCGAGCAAGTCTCTATTTTCAATAAATTCTGTTGGTTCATACCCGGTGATCCGCCTACACGAAGGGGACGTGTAGATATGGTTGCCATCGGGGTCTATCCAATATTCCCAGTCATAGGTGAATTCTGCCACGGCGCGGAATTTGTTTTCGCTGTGTCGGAGCGCCTCCTCAACTCGCCTCCGTCTGACAATCTGCATTTTCAGGTCGGCATTCATTGCAGTCAGCTCAGCGGTGCGCTCGTCAACTCTTCTCTCCAGTTCCTGTCGCGCTCTGCGTAATGCCTCCTCTGTTTGCCTGCGGGCGGTGATGTCCTGCAAGGTTTCCACCGCGCCAATGATGTTTCCCCGGACATCTTTTAACGGTGCTGCGGTAAAGAATAACCACCTGCCTTTGTCACCCAGGCCGGCAAAGAAACCTTCAGCTTGATATGCACCATCTACGAGAGTAGACCCTTCTATTTGCTGGCCAAAATGTCTGATCATGGTTTCTTTTGATGCATGATCAACAATAAGATCGGCCAAGACCGGTTTTTCTTCCAAATAGAAGGCCAGCCACTGTTTGTTGGTGCCTATGATACTTTTTGCGGTAACACCCGTCAGTCTCTCACAGGCAATATTCCAGTGGGTAACCCTGTGGTTGTGGTCTATTACAAAAGTTGGGATCAAACTGCCTTGCAGAATTTGTGCAATCATTTTGCCCCCCTTGGACAAAGTATTGCCTCCCTCTCATCACAAATAACCCAAGATGCGCGAATGAGGTCTTTTTTATCGTTTCCACGCTCCATTTGCGGCAGCGATGATAACGTTTACATGCCGAAAAAAACAGATCCGATGCGGACGATGGCTTATCATATCTGCCATTTGTAATGTATTAACAGCTTAAAACATATAATGTTTACCACCTTTTCACGTAACACCAACATTTTTGTTTTTTCAGGGAAAAAGCGAACATTGACCAGTACACATCAGCGAACGATCTGTAAAAAATTACATACCATCATAAAAAATACAGGGAATAGTGGGAAAGATGGGTGATGAAGATACCGGAATTGTATCTTTTTTTGCAGTCTAGAAGGCGATTTTCAGGTACCTTCCTGCCAGGCAGACAAATAAATTTTCTGTTCTTCCGTTAGCGTATCGAGAGGTATCTTCATGGCATCAGGTTTCATGCGGGAATTTTCATGGTCAATTTTGGGAGGGACAGGATGGACTCTAGACGCAAGCCTCACGATATTGTTGCAAATGTGGGCCGCACAGATTGCCTGATTGGCAAAACTCATGTCCATCACCACGGCTGGATGCCCTTCGACAGCGGCCCATCGAGTCTCATTTAGGGTAAATTCAAATTATTAAACAAATGAATAAATTGCCCGATGTCCTCAGCATTTGGATGCCCCTTGGCTGCAGGCGCATCTGCGAGCCACACAGGTTTGGGCTCTTTTTTGCTCGCCTTCTCCAGAATTTCTTCAGAAACCTGCCCGGGACAGCTGAAGATGCCGCAAATTCGCGCCGGGGCGGCCAGCTGCTTTGCCTTATTCAAGCCATTTTGAGCGTGGTCCGAATCCTTTGCTGCACCATGGGTGGCAAATAAAAACACTTCCTTTTCGCCAATCTTCGGCAAAAATTCCTGGATTGCGGGATCAGGTTGCCCACCCTTCAGCCAAAAACCAACTGCGACAAAATCATATTCAGACGGGTCCGGATTATCAGCAATAGAGAGAGCCTCTTGCAAAATGACCAGCGCGCGAGACTTTGCCCTGGTGACAACAAATTGATCTTTGACAACCTAACTGAGCAGTCGTAAGAGTTGATCTGAAAACAGGGTGATAACTCCAAACATCAGGTGAAGAGATACCTTT
>JBBRDD010000030.1:0-32906 GCA_038204235.1 Desulfobulbales bacterium | reverse complement strand
GAGTTCAGGGTTGATCTCACGAAAATCGCTGACCGCATAGCCGCCGTCACTGCTCCCCTCGGGACAACGCAGTATCGGCATCACATGAACCATGTTGACACCCAGCTCCTGAAAATAGTTCAACCGCTCCTGCAATCCCTGGAGGTTGCCGGCAAACCCCTTGCAATAGAGGGCCATGCCAACCAATTTTTGACTGAGAAACCAGTTGTAATCCTTTTCCCGGGCTAGGTCGAGCTGGCGCAGTTTTTCCGAACGCTTTATATAATGCCGGGCCATGGTTTCGACCAGTTGCTGTGCCTGTTCAGCGAAATCCTCCCTATCCCCATAGAGTGTATGAAAGAGAGAATGGATTCCGTAAAAGTTTGCCCCTAAGCGGGTGTAGAAATGGCGCAAATCCTGATCGGAGATCTCCGGTTTGATGTCATTGAGAATGTCATTTAAAAGAGTATGGGATACCTGTTCGTACATGTCTGCCTTAAAGATGGATTATTGCGGTTTTAATCGATCTTGATCAATAAATGGTTTTAGCGAACACGAGAAGCGATAAACTCATGATAATAAGGCGGTCGCATGCTGCCATCAAAATAATTGGGTAGAATTGAAATGCAGGAGTCACAAACGACGCCGAAGTACAGTCGAGTTTACTCCCCCACCAACACCGGGTAAGCCCAAAAGGGATTATTCAGCGCAATGGATAATCCCCCTGGATGATTCTCAAACGAACACAGTCCGTTACTTGATTCGATTTACCTGCGGTTTTTCTCTATTAATCGTTCTCTCATATTGTATGGCCGGATAACCAAAGCCCATTACATAGCCGATCTGGTGATCTTCCGGGATACCCAGCCTCTTTTTAAGCGACGGGACAAGCTCGGATATGGTCAGCATCACCAGACCATTCCAGATTGTGCCTATGCCATAGGTCTGGGCATACAGCTCAAAGGTGGTCAGGGCAATAATGCAATCCTGCAAGGGTGCGGCATTTTCTCTGGGGGCGGAAACAACCAGCAGATGCGGTGCTCCCCGGAAAAGGATATCAGTACCGGAACTCTTCCAGGCTTTGATAATATCGGCGAACATGTCCATCCCTTCCGGCAGTTTTTTCTCTTCAATCAGTTTTTCCAGGCCATCAATAGCTTCTTCCCGCAAATCAAAGACAATGCCCTTATCATCGACCAGAGTGTACAACAGCTGCCGATCATTATGGCCACTCGGTGCATGGCTGGCAACTTCAATTAATTTTTCGATAAGTTGCCGATCGAGATTTTCATCTCGATAATTTCTCACTGACCGCCGTCCCTTGATGAGCGTTTCCAGCTGCTCCGGTTTGGCCATTTGTTCCGACGGCAGCGGCAATCCTTCCTGGGGACCATAACCATGAATGGAGACAGAGCCTTCACTGCAGATTGCCACACAATGCATGCAGCGTATACAGAACTGTTCCAGATCCGGCGCAATGGCAGGAATGCCTGTCTCCATGCTGATAATCATGGCCGGACAGTCAGAGGCGCACTGTCCACAGCCGATACAGGTTTCCACATCAATGATAAAGTCGATCATATATTTCCTTTTATGGCGTCGTAAAAACTCTTCATTTGCCCCCAAGGACACTTCCTTCGGGGGCGCTTTCTTATGTTATTTTTATTGTACTGCTTTGGTAACAATTTCTTTATCAAAATAGTTCACCGCCATTCCGGCATCGATGACAATGGTCTGGCAGTTGATGCCGGAAGCCCTGGCCGAAAGCAGGAAGGCGGCCGTATCAGCCACTTCCCGGGTCTCCAGGGCTTTTTTCCTGAGGGTTGCTTTTTCGGCAAAGAGATAACTGTCAATATAGCCGGGAATTCCGGCGGAGGCAGAGGTCTTCAAAAGACCGGGTGCCACTGCGTTAAAGCGTACCCTGGAAAACTCCGCGAAACTCTTGGCCAGAAAACACAGAGACGAGTCTAAAGCGGCTTTGATTGGCGCCATATAGCCGTAGTTCTCTGCAGCCATGCGGGTGGTGGAGATGGTTATAGTCACCACCGAGCCATCTTTTGCCAGAAGTTGTTTAAAATGGTTGGCAATACTGATAAACGAAAAACAGGAGACATTTATCGCCTGGAGAAAATCGTCTTTTCGCGTCTCGTGAAATGGTTTCATGCCGTCCGAATAGTTAGCAAAGGCAATGGAATGGACAATGCCGTCAATTCTTTTGCCCTTTGCATCACCGATTGCCGCACCAATCTCATCCCGCACCCGGATTATATTATGTTCCTCTTCCACATCACAGATAAAAACCGGTGACGCAGGAAAAAGTTTACGGGCATTTACCGCGCGCTCTTCCGTTCTGACCACATGAATCACCTCGGCGCCCTCTTCCACGAGGGTCCGGGCGATGGCGCAGGCAACGGATTTTTTATTGGCCAGCCCGAAAATTACAAAGATTTTATTTTCTACTCCAAGAAAAGTCATACACTCTCATCTCTAGTATCTATCGTAAATGGGATCAGCTGATGCGGACCATCAGGCCGGCGGCAAACAGCAGACTGTAAATAAGCGACAACCTGGCGGTACCGGCCAGCAATTCATTCAATCGGGCTCCCTGTTCTTCGGTTATTCTTTTGGCCAGCTGCCAGGCCTGAGGGCCGGTTACCAGCGGCAGAAGAACAAGGGCGTCGACAAGACCAAGCGACAGCATCACCGGAAGAAACAGATAGCTCAACAGCAGCAGCAGTTTAAATTCGATAATCGTCCGCCTGCGGCCAAGAAATACTGCCAGGGTATTTTTACCCGCCTTACGATCGGTATCGATATCCCGTAAGTTATTGACCACAATGATGGCAGTAACAAGCAGCCCGGGCGGTACAGATGCAAGCATCGCCAGCAGACTCAACCGTCCGGCCTGGATAAAATACGTCCCGCCTACTGCCACCAGGCCAAAAAAGATGAAAACAAACAGCTCCCCCAGTCCATTGGAGGCAAGAGGAAAAGGTCCCCCGCTGTACGCCAGCGCTGCCAGCACCGAGACCGTGCCAATGATCACGATCGGCCAACCACCTGCCTGGGCCAGATAAAGAAAAATCAATCCAGCAAGAAACAGGCAGAAGATCATGCCTCGTTTCACCTCGGTCGGCGAGATCAGGCCGCTCTGGGTAACCCGTACCGGTCCCAGACGCTCCTCGGAGTCAATATTATTTTTGAAATCAAAATAGTCATTGGCCAGATTAACCCCGATCTGCAGCAATATGGCCCCAAGCAGGCAACACAAAGCCGGAATAAAGGCAAATTTTCCATCACTGACAGCCACTGCACAACCCACCGCCACCGGCCCCACCGCCGCCGGCAGGGTCTTGGGCCGGATGGCCATCAGCCAGAGCCTGAATTTGGCGGGAGTCTTTTCTTGCATAATGTGTTCAGTGTAATTTTATCATTGAAGTCTAATTTCAAGATGGCTATGCAAAAAACTTCATATGCGAGGCGTAAGATTTTTCTATCATTACGGCGTACTGAAGTACGTCGTAATGATAGAAAAATTGACACAACGACGCAGATGAAGAATTTTTACCTAGCCATCATTCAATAAACAGATGTTTACTGACTTTCAGTTCTATAGCATAAATCGCAAAATAGAGCAGCACTCCCAAGAGCCCCATCCCCATAATGCCGGTATACATTTCCGGATAAAGCAACACCTGATATGTTTCAATCACTATGTAATAGCCAAGCCCATAGCTCGTTAAAGACTGTTCGGCAATAAAAAGTACCGCGACCGCTGTACCAACCGAAATTCGCAGGGCGGTCAATACTGCCGGCAGCGACGCCGGCAGATAGACATACCGGAACAGGGCCCGGCGTCCGGCGCCAAGGGATTTGACCGAGAAAATCAATTCCTTTTTCAATCCCGATGCTTCATCACGCACCACCACCAGGATCTGGAAAAATATAATTATGGCAATAAGAGTGATTTTAGAAAAATCGCTGATGCCCATCAGCACATATATGACCGGCAGAAAGATGATCTTGGGAATGGGATAGATAATGGCTATCAGCGGGCTCAGGATCCTGTCCAGTTGCGGCATTTGCCCAAGCGCCAGTCCCAGTGGCGCCGCAAAGAGAGTGGCGAGAAAAACAGCGGCCAGAACCCGGCCGGCTGACGCCAGAAAATGCAGACCGAGTTGACCGGTGATATTAACAAAAAAGAGCGGCACCACCACGATCGGCGAAGGAAGAATAGGCCGATTTATAAGCATGGCCGCCAACTGCCAGAGGCAGAAAAACATCACAATCCCGATAAGAGTACTGAGCAAGGTCGCTTTTTTCTTCATTGTCGTAAACGGCCCCCTCAGTGGTTATCCCGGGTCGTGCAATGCACCAGGAGATCACGCAAGACACCGCACCGTTCAAGGAACTCGGGATCGCCTCGTTTATCGATCTCCCCGGACAGATGGTTGTCGATGATCTGCGGCACCCGGTTGCAGTTGTTGCCGAGAACCAGTATTTTTTCCCCCAGCATCACCGCTTCCTCAATGTCATGGGTAACGGTGAGCAACGTCAGGCCGGACTCCTGGTGAAAACGGTTCATCACTTTCTGCAGTTCCTCTCTGATCGGGGCATCAAGAGCTGAGAAAGGCTCATCCATCAGCAGCAGATCCGGTTCAAGCACCAGGGTCCTGGCGATTGCCGCCCGCTGCCGCTGCCCTCTCGACAGTTGCGCCGGGTACATTGCCTGCAATTGTTCAATTCCGAGCCAGTGCAACCAGTAATTCACCCGCTTTTCGTCTCCTGCCGCATCATACGACACATTGGCGGGGCTGTGTTTTCCATCGGGACCATAAAATTTGCGTATCTTCAGGCCCAGCCGGGTGTTTTCCATAATTGTCACCCAGGGCAGCAGGCCGTGGTCCTGCAGCACCAGCCCGGTAGACGGCCTGGCGCGGACAATCTTCTCCCCGCCGATGCGGATTTCCCCTCGCAGAGGCTGATGCAGGCCGGCAACGAGATACAGAAGCGTCGTTTTGCCGCAGCCGGATGGGCCGATGACGGTCCAGGACTCACCCCGCTTAACGGTAAAGGAAAAATCTTCAAAGAGACAAGAACGGCCGCCATAACCGAAAGTGAGATGTTGTATCTCTATCACTGCAGGAAGCCTTTCATTTTGCGAGAAACTCCGAGGTAACAGAACCTTCATAGGCCAGCGGGGCGGTAAGGAGATTTCTCTCCAGCATCCAGGCCATGACATCATCCCATTGGGCTTTGCTCGGCACCTCCTTTCGCGGCAGAGGAGGGACGTGAAAATCATTTTCGATGTTTTTCGGTACCCGTATCTTTTTCAGCATCAGTGCCTGAAACGCGGCGGGATCGCTGTTGAGATCACCACATGCCCTATCCCACGCCACCATAAATTTTTTAACCGTGTCTCTCTTGCTGACAAGAACATCACTCGTAAAAGTGACGACACTGGCACTGACACTTCTCAGCGCCGTATCATTGACTATTTCAATGGCCCCACCTTTGATGGCGCTGACTCCCAATGGATCTGGCAGCGTCACCGCCTTTACCTGCCCGGACATGAGCAGCTGCAAACGCTCCGGCAACACCGGAATCGATTGGTAGTCAATAGCCTCCCCCGACACCCCGCCTGCCTCGAGCAGTCGAGTGGTTATATATTCAATGATGGTGTTCTTGGAAATGCCGATGGGGATGCCTGCCAAGTCAGCAACCGTTTTAAGATTGCTGCCGGGGGCGGCAAGAAGCCTGAACAGCGGCGAATTCCCGATCGGCGAACGGGCAACAGAGACAATTTTCACCCTGTTCTTCTCCCGGTTGAAATTGGCAGCGCCGGAGATTTCATTGATCAGGCCATCGACTCTTCCGGCCTGCAGCAATTGATCGCGCTCGACGGCACTGCCAACCGGAAGAGCTTCAACCGTAATACCCAGCTCGGCAAAATATCCCTTTTCTGCGGCAACATAGACCGGCAGTACGTCGGGTATCGGCAGCAGCGCCAGTCGAAGGGTGCTGTTTTCATCGGCAGCAAAAATCACTGTCGGTACGGTCAGGCACAATGACAGTATACTGATGATGAACACTGCTATTTTTTTCGTCATTTCCATTGGACTCACTTATAACTTTTTCCATCCCGGCTGATAAAAACGTGGTTATACTATGCTTTCGCCGGCTCTTTCCCCATGGTATTTCCATACTGTTTGCAGTATATGATCAAAGGAGACGCTCTTCCATTGCAGACGTTCACCGGATAACAAATAAAGCCTGCATAAACTCAGGACCGTAAACGATTACCTTCCATTCATAATGGTAAACAGAACAGTCTTGCAACCGAAAAACATGGTGACGGCTTAAAAAATAGCCAATTGCGATAAACGGCAAATATATCGGGATAATTACCAAAGATTATTACAGTCATACCATCAGCATCGTTTATGAAAATTCTCAGTGTCTCCGATACCGTTGTCAAAAGCCTGCTTGAGCCGGTCGGCGGCAGTCCGGCTATTGACGGCGTTGATCTGATCCTTGCCTGCGGCGATCTGCCGCCCGAATATCTCACCGCCTTAAAACATCGCTATGATACGCCGCTGCTGTATGTTCTCGGCAATCATGATATCCGCTATGAGGAGTCGCCGCCGCAAGGCTGCTTTCATATCCACCGGAAAATTGTCAAAATGGGCGCTGTCAGGATAATCGGTTTTTCCGGTTCAAGATGGTACAACGGCAATATTAATCAGTATACCGAAAAGCAGATGGCCCGGTTTATCCGGAAAATGCGTTTCTCCCTCTGGCGCAGCGGCGGCATCGATCTGGTTGTCAGCCATGCGCCGCCAAGATTTGTCAAAGACGCGGAAGATCCCTGTCATCGCGGCTTCCGGGTGTTTTTGCAGTTTATTGAAAAATACCGCCCGACCTACTTTATTCATGGACATATCCACACCCTGTTTGAGAACGATTCCGAACGGTTAACCAGGGTTCAATCCACCTCGGTAATAAACAGCTATGGCTACCATGTTCTCGAAATTTAATCCATTTACAACCCTGAAAAAGGTTATAACCGGGCAAGCCCGGCAGGATGAAGTTGACAACCCGAGTAATTTCAACGTCCGCCAGGAAAAAGAAGAGGCATATGAAGCAGTCGAACGCGGTACCCTGATGGTGCCACTGGAAAAGATTACCGGCAGTGTGGGGAGATACCACGATTTTGACAACCAGTTCAAGTCCCACTCCAACACGATGGATGAGCGTTTAAAAGCTATCATGGACGCTATGCGGGAAGGCAAAGATATGCCCCCCATTGCTCTCTATCAGATTAAAGAAGATTTTTTTATTCTCGACGGCCATCATCGATTCAAAGCAGCAGTTGAACTGGGGCGGTCCGAAATCCGCTCACGAATCGTCGAACTCCTGCCATCGAAAAATACCCTGGAAAATAATCTCTATGTCGAAAAAATTCACTTTCGCGATAAGGCTGGGCTTACCGAAAGCATTGACCTGACCGAACCCGGCCAGATAGCTCATCTGGAGTGGCAGGTTCGCGAACATCGAAAGTTTCTGACCAATGAAAAAAAACAGACCGTCAGCTTCAAGCAGGCGGCAGCCGACTGGTACAGGACCATCTACCGTCCCCTGGCAACCCTTATCGCCAACAGCAACCTGATCAGTTCCTTTCCGGGCCGTACAGTTGATGACCTGTACCTGTATATTTCCGTGCATCAATGGGAAAAAGGCAGCAAAAGAACCTACGGCATCGGTGTCGACAAACTCATACCCACAGACATGGAGGCGTTCCGGCAGAAAATGGCAGAACATACCGAACAGGAATACCCGGAGATGAAGCGGGAAATTACAGTCTTTATCCTCCTCAACGTTGACGGCAAATACGAACAACAGATCTTCGACAAACTTCTAGCCCTCGATGAAGTCCGCGAGGTGCACAGTGTTCACGGTTCGATCGACATGATCGCGAAAATAACCCTGATGCGTGACCTGCTCTCTTCCGATGCGGAAATCCTATCGCAGTTCATCCAGTATACGATCAGGCAATGGCGGGGGGTGGTATCGACCCAGACCCTGATTCCCGGCATGTCGAGGACCAAGGATCAGGACCGTTGCCACCTATGACAGCGTACCGCTATTCACCCCAGCCTCTGCAAAAGAGGCCATATTCCGCATCACGCAGCAGGAAAGCTCGACCAGATTCACGGTGACAGCCGCCCCAGTCCCCTCACCCAGCCGCATATCCAGATCGACAGCCGGTGTCGGCCCCATGAGAGCGAGCGCAGCCTGCGGAGAAGCCGACCATGGATGCTGTGCTATGGTGGCAGGTTAATTTTCACTCCAGACGAATGCGTGCGGATCAAAACCATATTGCAGAGTTGGTTTGATAATCTGAAAATACGGGGAAACATCAAAGTCCCGCGGCGTGAAAAGGCTATAATGGCGAATTTGGTGCATTTCCAAGGAGCAGACACGACAGGAGGGGTCATCAGACTGCTGGACAATAAGTTCAGGTAATATCGGATATTTGATCGACTGAAAGGCTTGGGCGATGAGGGAAGAACAGATCGCCTGAGTTGGATCTGCGCTGCCTAGGGACAGCAGGCGTCGCCTGAATCGTGATGGAACAGGAGGGGTTGGTACGAGATATCTGGCAAGGTCAATTATGTTTTGCAGATCATATTTATATCCCAGACGCGAGAGAGTAAAGTTGATGACCTTATCTATTTCATCATCATGCAACCCGACAGGCCGGCAGATGCGGGTATGGAAGGGGGCGTAATGCGACAATCCTACACAGCGGACGCCATCATTTATATCAGCTTCGACAAGTACCGGTTGTTCTTGAAAATCCTTAACAGCCGGCAGGGCCGCATCACCGACATACAGGGCGGCATGCGACCAACTGGATTGGGTCAGATATTTAATTGCTGCACTGAAGCTACTGTTCCCTTCCACCAGTAAAACGTCGCCGGGACGAAGGCTGCCTGATAGTTGTTCCCAAGTATTGGTAGCCATCCGATTGCTGCCCGGACGGGGCTTTGACAGGTAGTGCGCCAGGAGCCCACCTATTTTTTCGAGTATTTTCATAGGGAGTCAGAATGTATCCATAATCTTCATTGATCAGAATAAAATGCCCTGAAGCCTCATCCTGCTCCCTGCCGGCAAAAGGAAGTTTTAGTGTGCCGACGGGCAGAGTACTCTTCGAGAAATCATTCTTCCAACAAGGCTCGGTAATAAGAGACCACCAGCTTTGTGATTACAGCAAACGCAGCGTGAAATCAACCGGCATGCTCCGATCTTTAGGTCGTCAGCCTTTTTTATTGATGCCTGGACAGTTGACCTGATTCTCACCTGGTATCCCGCGATCTGTAATCAGTAAAAGACCCGGGTGGCCTGTACCAGTCACCGTGGAAAAAGAATTCCCGGGTTCTTCTTCTCTATGAGCTGTTGCATCCTGCACAGGTGCTGTTGCATTATGAAACGCTTATTTGCCGTGTTTCTTCCCTTTTACCAAAAAATTGTTGCGTTTCGCAACGCCCATGGTTTCGTTTTTAAAACTTCCTTTATAAACAGTATCATACCAGACAAGTGCATCTGGCGTCTATCTTGCAAGCAGATAACCAGACACCACCGGGTTATGGAGAATCGAAAAAAACGTTCTGTTAAAACTCAACCTTCCTACTCTCATGACAATGCCTTTGCCTGCAGCAACAGAATCGACAGGATCATCCCTGAAAATCAAGGGGAGAATAATGCGCCATGAGGAATTTTCCTCCCGCTTGCAGAGCATGTGCAATACCCTTGGCTTCGAGAACGTGCAGATCCGCGACTCCGGCAACTTTAGCTCCCTGGACAGTTATTCGGCCACCGTGCAGAACTGCTGCGAGCAGGATGCGGTGATCGTGCTGTCATGCAAGGTACATTACAATCCGAATTGGGGCGGCTTATACGGTCATCCGCATTTGATTACCCCCCTGAAGGGGAGCAAGGACGAGTTATGTCCCGCCGGATTTCTTGCACCCTTTTTGCAGCTGTACACATTCGCGCAAGAGCATATTTATCTCACCGAGACGAGGCAGGGGGAACATCTCATCACTTTGCCGAAAAGTTTCCTGAAAAATGACGAAAAAAGACCGGGAAGCAAGCTGCTCATCGCCCTCGACAAGATTGCTGAACCGGATGAACATGGGGCTATCCTACCGGTTTCAACCTCCGGTTCCAGGTTCTCCTATACGCTTTCTGCCAAAATTCGACAGGCACTCGATGCCCAAAGATACGCATGGATCCCCGGAAGCAGCACTCCAATCGGCCGGCATCTTAGCGCTGACATGTTCTTCTTTACCTGTGTTGCAGAGGAGATTGAGCAAAACAGTCCTTTCTACGCAACACTTTTCCCGTATCTACAACAGCTAGTAACCCACCGGACACCACACCTTCGAGCGGCGGAAATCCACCTTCGCCAGGAATTCAGACGGGTGATCGCTCAGCTCACTGCCGAAAGACCAGCAACATTTCCCAAATTACTGTGCCTGGCCGGACTGGATATTGATATGGCTCCGTCGGCCGGCCATGGAGAAAAGTACTTTGTACCATGGAAGGCATATCTGGAAACAGTCGACGGAACCGGTTCCGAAAGCTGTTCGCTGAATCAGGACGATTTGTTTGTACGACTGATACAGTAACTCTCGACTGTGGGAACAGGGTCGGGCCGGAACAATAGCAGCGACATGATGCAGCGTCGTGTTCCGGTTTGTTTGCCACAGTATACGCTCCACTCCTATGTGGTCTCAGTAATCCTGCACATCCATAACACGCACCTCAAATATTTGCATAAGATATAAGTATCCTGCCGATATATATAAATATATCGGGTCATTTGGGGCCGCATTCTTATCTTTTAGAATCTACCGCCCGACATGTCCGAACCACCGTACGACTACCCCTTTTCAGACGATAGATCAGCTCGTTTGCCTATTAAGACAAACTCGATCGGCCACGGCACGTATTTATCCTGATTACATTTATGAAACTTTTTAAAGAAAGATCTGAACTCGGTGACGGTCTTGCAGGACTGTTTCGGCAAACACGTACAACTATTAGAATCTATAGGCTTTTTATTTTTACGGTGAATGATTAGAGTGTAGGTGTTTTCATCATCTTCGAGCAGCTCAGATTGATTTCAACTTCTCCTTCCGTAAATATGGATATCTGGATAATTTCCACAATACTCCTTCTCACTATTTATCTGCTGATAACGGAAAAAATCTCCGTGGATCTGACTGCTATCGGTATCATGGTCCTGCTCGTCGTCAGTCGTATCCTCACACCTCATGAGGCCATCGGCGGCTTTGCCAATCCAGCGGTGATAACTGTCGGGGCGATGTTTATCGTTTCAAAAGGGATGATGCGCACCGGCGGAGTCGAATTCCTGGGCAGGAAAATCATCAAGAGCGCCCGTGGCAATTATAAACTTGCCCTCATCATCATTTTACTGTCCGTCGCCATTGCCAGTGCCTTTATCAATAATACCCCGGTTGTCATCCTGTTTATCCCGGTGGTCATGACCATGTGCTGCGAATTCGGCCTCAGTCCGTCTAAGTTTCTTATTCCAGTGTCCTATGCCTCGATCCTTGCCGGAACCTGCACCCTGATCGGCACCTCAACCAATATCATTATCAGCGATCTCAGTGTCAGCTTCGGCTATAAAGGGTTGTCCATGTTCGAACTCAGCGCCCTTGGGGTGCCACTTGCCGCCGCGGGAATTGTCTTTCTTTATTTTGCCGCCCCGAAAGTGCTTCCTGCCCTGGCCAACCCTATTTGCCAGTTGCAGGACAGTGATCGTCGCCAATATCTGGCTGAACTGAAAATTCCCGAAAAAAGCAATCTGATCGGCAGTAATCCGGACAAAACCTTCGGTAAAAAATACCCCAGCATCAAGGTTCTCGAACTGATCAAGAAATCACATATTTACCACCCAGATCGAAATAAAATGACCATCACCGCCGAAGATATCCTCCTGGTCAAGGGGTCGCTCAACGATCTCGTCGCAATTCTGCACAATGAGGAGGTGGAACTGCCGACGTCGGAAAAAGACCTGGTCCTGGGCGCCCAGAAAGATGCCCCCATTGTTGTCGAGCTGATTATAGCTCCCCACTCGAGCCTGCGCGGCCAGCAACTGCTGGGATCGAATCTGGCCAGAGACCCTGATGTCAATATCATCGCCGTCAAACGGACCAACCTGCATCTGACGGAGAGGCAAATCCACGACGTCCGTCTCCAGACCGGCGATATTCTGCTTATCTGGTGTCTGGAAAGTAAACTCGAACAGATCCGCAGCAGCACGGAATATATTGTTATTGAGGATGTCTATGCAGAACTGGTCCACCATCGTAAGGCCTGGTGGTCGATCATCAATTTTATTTGCATGATCGGTACCGCCACCCTGGGCCTTGCCGATATTATGACCTGCGCGCTGACCGCGGCTTTTCTGATGATCATCACCGGCTGTCTGCAAATGCGCGATGCCTACCGGGCGCTCCAGGGGGATGTGCTGCTGCTCATTGCCGGAACAATCGCTCTTGGCACCGCGATGCAGAAAACAGGGGCCAGCCAGCTGTATGCCGAGAGCTTTCTCAGCCTCTTCTCCGGGTTTTCGCCCATGATCGTACTTGGTGCCGTTATCCTCCTCACCAGCATCTGCACCCAGATATTGAGCAACAACGCAACGGCGGTGCTGTTACTGCCTATTGCCATCTCCACGGCAATAGGTATTGGCGTTGATCCGAAACCGTTTATCGTCGGCATCTGTTTCGGGGCGAGTGCCTGTTTCGCCACGCCGATGGGCTATCAGACCAACCTCATGGTTTACGGCCCGGGCGGATACAGCTTCATGGACTATATGAAGCTGGGTATTCCACTCAATGTTTTCGTGGTTGTGGCTTCTACCCTGATGATTCCACTGATATGGCCATTATAGTGACTTAGAAATGGTTTTCTTGTTTTTCAAAGAAAATCATTTCGTTAAGGAACTTATCCCGTTTATCGGGATCAAATGCAGATATTTACCACAAATTCACGCACGCTTTTTAGGTAAAGGTATTGCAGCGGCGGATATCGCCGTTGTTCAGCCCCTCGCGGAACCACTTCACCCGCTGGCCGGAAGTTCCGTGGGTGAAGGAATCGGGAACGACATAGCCCCTGGATTTTTTCTGCAGGGTATCGTCACCTATCATACTGGCCGCATTGAGAGCTTCTTCCACATCGCCTGGCTCCAGGATATGGCGCACCCGATTGGCATGATTTGCCCAGACTCCGGCAAAGCAGTCGGCCTGCAACTCAACTTTCACCGAAAGTTGGTTGTAAGCGGTCGGTGTAAGGCGTGGCCGTTGCGCCTGTATTTTTGCGCTGATCCCCAGTAAATTCTGCACATGATGACCAATTTCATGGGCAATCACATAGGCTTGGGCAAAATCGCCTGGAGCATGGAGCTTATGCTTTAACTCACGATAAAAACCCAGGTCGATATATACTTTCCTGTCTGCCGGACAATAAAAGGGCCCGGTGGCAGACTGGGCATAGCCGCAGGCCGACTGCACCGCTCCGCTAAAGAGTACCAGCTTCGGCTTCTCATAAGCACTCCCGGCGTCCCGGAATATTGTATCCCAGGTATCCTCCGTATCAGCGAGCACAACCGAGACAAAGTCGGCGAGGTGATCCTCTTCCGGGCTGATCTGCATTGACGACTGCTGCACCGGCCCTCCTCCATCAACCAGGCCTGAATTGAGAATCACCGAAGGATCGATACCAAAATACATCCCCACCAGAGCAAGCAGGATGATGCCGATACCACCGCCTTTTATCTTCCCTCCGGTCAATCGGACACCTCGCCGGTCTTCTACGTTGCTGCTTCTTCGACCAGTTTTCCATAACATCGATTTTCACCTCCAGTTTGTTGGAATGAAGCCATTGATCAATGATGAACTTATAAAAATTCAAGGTTAACCGCAGAGATGGCTCGATAAAAATTTGATATACAAGGCGTAGTGTTTTTGGCTGGTTTCCGACTATACCAGTAGTATGTCGGGAGCCAGCCAAAAACCTGCAACGAAGGAGATCGGATTTTTTACGACGCCATCATTATTTAATGTCGGCGATAAAGGCGTTGGAGGACATAATCGCAGCATTCATTTCTTTTATAAGAACATCGATTTGACCTTTAAGATCGGCAAACTCAGATTGCAGAGAGCCGATCGCCTGCGCATTGAGATTATGTTTCAAGTATAAGACATTGTCATGGAATATTTTAAGAACCGGTTCCATGCTGGCCTCGGCCCGATGCATACTAACCAGCATTTCTTTATATCTCTTCTGGGTTATCTGCAGTTTTTGTCTACTGGAGTTGCGCAATTCCTTGTTCTGGTACTCTTTCAGTTCCTTTTTCCATTCATCAAACAGGTCATCGGCAACCACCTCGACTTTATCAATTGAACTGGAAACCTCTTTAGCCGATTCCAGGCTGTTTTCATAGCCACGATTGAGCTTGTCATAGGCCTTTTTGAGGTCTGTCTCCTGCAGTTTTACCACCGAATCAAATTGTTCAAGCGCCGATTTAAACTGTTTTTGGGCATCAGCCTGGGAATCCCGGGCATCTTCCACCCGATCGACCATTATATCCCGTTTATGGATACCAACCTTTTCCATGGCGCTGTAATAGGTTTGGGTACAGCCACTGAAAAAGAGCAGGAACAATGCCATCGTAAATAGTGTAAAATACTGTTCTATTATTTTTTTTTTCATTCTCCCTCGGCCTTTTGGGTTATCGTGATATAGTATGAATCGACTATCAAAATAAAGATGCATTTTCACCATGATAATCACCAGGCGTCATTTCCGCAAAATTCTTGTTCAATCTCACTCACATTGCTGGTTTCAAGAAAAAGGCCGTGGTATAGTTGATTTGTATGAGCGAGTATAAAATATAAAATATTATCGGATACACCGTAATGACTGAAATCGACAAAAGCATCCAAACAAGCAACACTCCCTGCCCCGGCTGTGGCGGCTCGGGCCAGAGCTCTTTTTTCGCCGGGGCCAGCAGATTCATGCTCACCTACGAAGACTGTCCGGACTGCTGCGGTACCGGCGTAGTACTTGAGGAAACGAAATCCGACAAAAAAGAGAGTCCAGAACCTGACCCCGTCAAAAATCTTTGCGGACAAAGTTCCTTCAAGAAATAAATTTCTCAGTCGCTAAAGTATGACACCAGCCATTAACACCGCTAAAAAAAGAAAGATTACCTACACTGTTCACCAGTATACCCATGATCCAGGCTACGATTCTTACGGAAAAGAAGCGGCAGAAAAACTCGGTATCGCCGAAGAGAGAGTCTATAAAACACTGGTAGTGCAGCTTGATCAACAAAACCTGGCGGTAGCCGTCGTCCCGGTTTCATCGATGCTCAGCATGAAACTGATCGCCAGGGCCGCAGGAAGCAAAAAAGCGACAATGGCCGAAAAAGACCTGGTGGAAAGGACAACTGGCTATGTGCTGGGCGGCGTCAGCCCGCTGGGCCAGAAAAAAAGATTAGTGACAGTAATCGACAGTTCTGCTAAATCTTTCCCGACAATCTTTGTCAGCGCCGGACGCAGAGGTTTGGAAATAGAACTCAAGCCTGCCGATTTAGCTGCTCTCACCACGGCAACTTTTGCTGGGATCCGTCAAGGGACGGACGAGTAAGCAGTCTGCTTACGGTTTCAATTCACCAAGTAAAAAATCGATATGGATATCCTGATTTACGGCACTACCGAGATGAGTTATCTGGTCGCCTCGCGGTTGCACCAGCAGCATAACATCACTCTTCTCCACGACCCGGGCGAACTGAGTGAGAAGTTTGCCAACCTGGATATCCGAATCGTCGAGGGCAGCGGTGGCGACCTTGCCGTTCTGGAAAAGATCGAGACCCATAAAACAGACCTCTTCATCGCCTGCTCAGCCCTCGATGAAGCAAATATCGTCGCCTGCTGGACGATCAAGAAAATAGTCGATACCGAAACAATCTGTTTTATCGGCAAGGCGTCGCTCTACAAGAATTTTTCTTCACCAACGCATAATCGCTATCATGTCCGCTATGATATAGACTCCATTATCTGGCCGGAAAAATTGCTCACCCAGGATATATTTCGTATTATATCGGTGCCCGAAGCCCTCGATGTTGAATATCTGGCCGGAGGCAAGGCCAAACTCTTTGAGTATCGGATCAAGGAAGGCTCCTCCCTTATCAATACATCCATCAAGGACTGCAATTTTCCTGAAGACGTGCTCATCCCGGGAATCACCAGGGATGGCAAGCTATTCATTCCCAAAGGTAACACCACCATTCTGTATGGCGACAAGGTGTTTTTTATCGGTTTCGACATAGCACTTGATACCCTGGCCGCCGATTTCTTCAAACATGACAAAAAAGTGAAAACTGTGTCGATTATCGGCGGCGGCAGTGTTGGTTTCATGCTGGCGGAAAAACTTGAGCGAACCAATAAAAAGGTAAAAATAATCGAGCAGAACCCTGAACGATGTGAATTTCTGGCCAATTCACTCAAAAAAACCCTGGTCCTGCAGGGAAATGGCACCGATCTCGAACTACTTGAAAGTGAGTCGATTGCCGCGGCAGATGCCTGCATCTGTACGACCAACAATGATGAAAAGAACCTTCTCTGTTCTCTTCTGATTAAACAACTCGGATCGAAGAGAATCGTCACCAGGGTCGGCAACATCCAGAATTACGAGCTGTTTGAACACGTCGGCATCGATGTAGTGGTCTCGCCGAAAGCGTCTGCATTAACCGAGGTCCTGAACCGGGTGCAGGTTCGTGACGTAAACGTCCTGGCCATTTTAGAAGGCGGCAAAGGTGAGGTGTTACGACTGACCTTGCCCGATACGTTCAAGGAAGTACTGATAAAAGATCTCAAACTTACGGCCAACGCCATTATCGGCGTCATCATCAGAGGACACAAAGTGATCATCCCCAATGGCGAAACATTACTGCAGCCTGGGGACCGACTGAAAATATTTACCATGAAAGAAGATTCGGAAATGATCAAGGAGTTCTTTTTCCGATGAAAATCCCACTCATGGCCAGTGCTCTCGGCATAATTCTCCTCGCCTTCGGCGGCATAATTCTCCTGCCGGCCATTTTTGCCGGGATAGATAATGAATATATTGAGATTATCCCCTTTGTGCTCGCTTCGATCTGCTCTCTTGCCCTGGGCTCACTCTGCCGGTGGTATGGACGTTTCGCACGAAATTTTGATGTTCTCCGACGCACGGAGGGGCTGCTGATTGTCACCCTGACCTGGGTCATTACCGCCGCAATCGGTGCAATCCCTTACCTGTTTTTCGGCCTGCACCCTGTCGATGCCTATTTTGAGTCCGTCTCCGGCTTTACCACAACCGGGGCCACGATTCTGACTGATTTTTCCCTGTATCCGAAGGCGTTTTTTTTCTGGCGTGCCCTTACCCAATGGCTGGGCGGCATGGGAATCATTGTATTATTCGTCGCTATCCTGCCGCAGTTCGGGGTCGCCGGCCGGCAGATTTTTTTTGCGGAGGCACCCGGTCCCAGCGAGGAAAAGATTACCCCGCGTATTGCCCATACCGCCAAGGCTCTCTGGCTCATTTATGTGCTGCTCACCTGTCTTCAGATAGTTTTTTTAGTCCTTGCCGACATGCCAGTCTTCGATGCAATCTGCAACTCTCTGGCGACGATGGCCGCGGGCGGGTTTTCACCCCACCCCCAATCGATCATGGGCTATCAGAGTCCAACCATCACCTGGATTATCAGCCTGTTCATGCTGCTCGCCGGAGCGAACTTTGCGCTGCAATATAAATGTTTCATAAAGGGGAAGTTCCGGGCACTGCTGGCCAATGACGAATTCCGGTTATATCTGGCCATCGTCATCTTCTTCTCGGCTATACTGTGCTTTTTCCTCTATAACCTACAAAACAGCACATTTTCCGCCAGCCTGCGGGACAGTGTCTTCCAGATTCTTTCCATCTTGACAACGACCGGTTTCTCGTCCGCCGATTTTGCTCTGTGGGTTGTGCCGGCTCAAGCTACACTCTTTGCCATGATGCTTATCGGAGGGTGCGCGGGATCGGCTGGCGGGGGAATCAAGGTGGTCAGGGTCCTCTTTGCCGCAAAATTTCTCAAACGAGAAATCGATCAGATCGTTCATCCGAAAGCGATCCTGCCGATAAAATTGGGCGGCGTGACCGTACAGGACGATATCCAGCGCCAGATGATCAGTTTTCTGCTGTTCTATCTGATGCTGATGATTTTTTCCGGCCTCGTGGTGACCATGATTGAACAGAACGCCGCGATCGGCCTTGCTGGAACAGCGGCGACCTTAGGCAATGTCGGCCCGGGCTTTGGTGAGATAGGACCGATGGGCACGTTTGGTTTGCTGCATCCGGTAACTAAGATAATCTTTATAATCGATATGCTGGTCGGCCGGCTGGAACTGATTCCTTTTCTGGCGATGTTTTGCCCGGATTTCTGGTCGTTCAACAGAAACGGTAAGTGAACCAGACCAGCCGTGTATCATGGCGGGTACCAGATCGTTTTACTCTCGACTGATACACGCCGCAGGACATGAAGCAATCGCCTCATCGACACAGTCCGCGTCACAGTCAGCCCCATCGAGAACGTAGGCTTTTTCTGCGTCGCTTTCAAAGGCGAATACTTCCGGACATGTCTCAACACACGCTTCACAGCCAATACACTCTTCTTGATCGATTACCACTGTTCCAGCCATCGTTTTCCCTCCTCTTATAATTCTTTGTTCAACCGCAGCATAGAGCTGCTGCCTGGTTGTCCCCTTTTCTCGTCCTTAAGGCGAGAACCTTTGCAATGGTAAGCACTGTTTACCGTGTTCTCAAAATTTAATTTTGAAGACGTCGCCCCCCAAAGGAAAGAGCAATTTCCAATGGGGCTCTGCGGCAGGCTGGCTGGTGTCGAGATCCTCAAATAAAAAAGGTGCACCCGGATGGGTGCACCTTGTATTCTTTCAGAACATCAGGATGTTACGAAAAAGTATGGCACTTGATACATGCAATGCGTTTTTCGGCAACGTGCTTTTTATGTCCTTCGCTTTTCCATGATTTATTTCCATGACAGCTGCTGCAGACACCCTGTTTCACGCCGGTGGGCTCCTGAGTATGACAGCTGGCGCAGGATAGCCCTCTTCCTTCGTGATAAGAATGCATGCTTTCCCAACCCATGCTTTTTTTCTCATGACAGAGGTTGCAGGAGCGTACCGCAGCCGGCACGGTGTGATATCCCAGAGCAGCAAAAGGTACTATACCGGCTCCGTCAGGAGTAGACCCAGTGCCGTTATGGCACTCGGCACAGGAAGGAGCCTTCTCTTTGGGATCGACACCATGGGTGATAAGCATCTCGGCATCGGCCTTAACCATAGAATAATTACCGGACAGACCCTGCTCTTCCATACCCTTCTGGACGGCGATATCAAAATTACCGGTCATAAACATCCACATGATGGCCGGTGGGATTATCTTGCCGCTCTCATGCAGGGGCATTGATGAAAAATGCCGCTTGATGGGTACAATGTATGATTTTCCGTCAAAGGGTTGGCCATTTGCTTTGGCCAAATGGTAGACACCTGATGCATCGGCAGCGATAGTCTCGCCAACATTGTAGACATATGATGTCCCATCGAACCAGGCATATTCAGGCTTCACATTTGATGCTTTAACTTCCTCACCGACAAAACCTCCCTGGCCTGAACAAAAATTCGCATTCCAGACAGGAGTACTCCAGTCCCTGGACATCTCCGTCGCGCCACCCTTGGCGTACTCCCTTATATGACAGACCTGACAGCTGACCTGTCCCTGGGCATGCCTGTTCAGCGTTGCACTTGCATGAGGTTTATCAGTATGACATGCCTGGCAGGTAGGAGATGCAGCTTCGGTCGCCCGCAGGTCGATACCACGTCCGCTGATCTTATGATTCAGCGCGGCGTGACAGTTGACACAGGAGAGATTGGCGCCGTCTTTGGCCAGATGGACATCCTGCTCGATTGTCGCACTGGCGGAGTTGAGGCCCATATCGCCGCGCTTGGTCCAGTCACCGCCGCCGGCTGTGGCATGACAGCGCAGACAGGATGAATTGGTAGGCAAATGCACGGTTCTGGCAACATTGATCATATTGGTGCCCGGAGCCATTTTATCGAAATCCGGGACAGTTGTATAATTACCCTCAGTATCTACCTTGCCGAAAACATAGGTTTTTAGTTCTCCGAAGACGTTCACTACCGTTTCTGTGTCATTCGGATCGGCAATGAATTTTCGCTGGTATGCATCATTATGACACATCAAACAGTCAACATCCTCTGTTTTTGGCGCATCCAGGGCGTTGCCATCAGCCCGAACATGGCAGGAGAAACAGGCACCTTTGGAAGACATGGCATAGGTACAGAAGGTGTTGATGCCGCCTTTGCCTTTACCAAGGGACTCTCCTTTGGTGTTGGTGAGATTGGGTGTCGCCCCTGACCATTGCATATGCAGGCTATCGAGCATGTCTGCCGCCTCTTTCTGGTGACAGGTGATGCAGGTGGCAGGACCCTTATATTCAGTAATGGTGTTATGAGCAGCAATTGGGCCATTGACTGGTGGATCAACCGCTGGCGGCGGATCAACAGGAGGATCTACGGGGGGATCGATTACCGGCGGTGGATCGACAGGAGGATCTACGGGGGGATCGATTACCGGCACCGGATCGACAACAGCAAACAAGGCAGTGCGCCTGAGCCGGGATTTTCTGTCTCGAAGCTCACATTTGTATTTCCAATTTCCAATTGTGCCATCCGGGGGAACAATAAAATCGTAATTAGCAGCAATTCCATCAATCTCCATACCGGCCCCGGAAACTACCCTGACGCCCTTAGAATTCGTTATGCTTATTTTTGCCGAACGTAACGAACCTCTCCACTCTCCACCTTCAGCGCACTGCAAACGTACAGTCTTGCCAAGAGCCGGTATTGCAGGATTTGCCGACATTTTGATATACCGGTCATGATCATCAGCATAACAGCTGCTGCTGATCATGACCCCTAAACTTACTGCAAGAACAATCTGTTTCATACCAACCCTCCAGGGCTTTTGGTTAATAAGGCCCATTTCTCGTGCAAACGCAACGGCCTCAACTTTTTAATCCACAGCGTGGTATGCTGCAAGAGAAGTGCCACATTGTATGCCTGACAAGTCTTAATATCTCTCATCAGGGCGGCTGAAGTTGTTTTTGGATGGAAGTCAAGGCTCGTCTCTTTTGCAATGTTTTCCGGATTGACGAGACGATTGGTCCAAAAAAAAGGTGCACCCGAATGGGTGCACCTTGCTGAAAATTACAACATCACATGTTAGGTAAAGGTATGGCACCTGACGCAGTCATATCCTTTTTCTGTGACATGCTTTTTATGACCTTCAGAAGACGACCAGGACTTGTTCCCATGACAGCTGCTGCAGACACCCTGTTTCACCCCGGTGGGCTTCGAAGTATGGCAGCTGCTGCAGGATACCTTCTGGCGATGCTTGTTGTGCATGGCTTCCCAGCTTGCACTTTTTCGCTCATGGCAAAGAGTGCATGACCGTACTGCATCAGGCACCTTATGGTAACCAAGCGCATCAAAGGGGAGCATGCCTGCCCCATCCGGGGTAGAGCCGCTGTTATTATGACACTCTATGCAGGAAGGGGCCTTTTCCTTCGGTTCAACGCCGTGGGTGATGAGCATTTCAGCATCGGCCTGGTACATTGCATAGTTACCCGTATAATCAACGGCCCTGCCCTTTGCTGCCTGCTCTTCAAGTCCTTTTTGTACGGCTTGATCAAAATCACCAGTCATAAACATCCACATGATGGCCGGCGGAATAATCCTGCCACTGCCCAGATCAAAAGGCATGTTGGAGAAATGTCGCTTGATCGGCACGATATACGACTTGCCGTCAAAAGGTGCGCCGTTGGCTTTGGCCATATGCAGAATGTTATTTGCGTCGGGTTGGATTTTTTCACCAACATTGTACACATAGGAAGTACCGTCAAACCATACATAATCGGGCTTCACGTTGGCTTCCTTGACCTCATGGCCTACAAAACCTCCCTGGCCGGAACAGAAGGCGGGATTCCAGGTTGGCTGGTTCCAGTCCCTGGACATCTCTGTCGCCCCACCTTTACCAAAGGTACGAATGTGGCACACCTGGCAACTGACCTGGCCCTGGGCATGCCTGTTCAAGGTTGCGTCGGAGTGCGGTGCCGTAGTATGACAGGATTTACAGGTTGGCGCCACAGCTTCCGTCTGGCGCAGATCGATACCTCGTCCGGCGATCTTATGGTTGAGGGCCGAATGGCAGTCTACACATGCGAGCCCGGCACCGTCTTTAGCCAGATGGACATCCTGCTCAACCGTTGCATTGGCCGAGTTCTTACCCATGTCGCCGCGCTTGGTCCAGTCACCGCCGCCAGCTGTGGCATGACAGCGCAGACAGGAGGTATTGGTCGGCAAGTGCACCGTTCTGGCAATATTGACCATGTTGGTGCCGACAGGCATTTTGGCAAAATCCGGAACGGTGGTATAGTTGCCCTGTCCATCGACCTTGCCGAAAACGTAGGTCTTTTTCACATTATCAACATTGGTTACGGTCACGGTATTATTCGGGTCTGTAACAAATGTTCGCTGATAGGTATCGTTATGACACATCAGGCAGTCGACATCCTCAGCTTTCACAGGATCGGGGGCATTGCCGTCGGCGCGCACATGGCAGGAAAAACAGGCAGCCTTCGATGACATGGCATAGGTGCAGAAAGTGTTGATCCCATCCTTGCCTTTGCCAAACGATTCACCTTTGGTATTGGTCAGTTTGGGCGTCGGCCCGGACCACTGCATATGCAGGCTCTGGAGCATCTCCGTTGCCTCTACCTGGTGACAGGCAATACAGGTGGCAGGACCTTTATATTGAGTGATGCTGTTGTGCGCGGAAATAGGACCATTGACCGGTGGATCAACTGCTGGAGGCGGGTCAACCACTGGAGGTGAATCGACTACTGGAGGCGGGTCAACCGGAGGATCCGTTGTTGCTGAATTGGCAACAACAAAATCAGCACTCCGGGTAAGTTTGTTTCGCCGATCCTGAAGCTCACACTGAAATTGCCAATCCCCCTTTTGTTCTTTTGCAGGAATTACAAAAGAGTAATTGGCCATGAGACCGTCAATTTTCATGTCAGCCCTGGAAACCACTGTGGTTCCACGGGCATTCACTATCTTTATTCGTGCTGATCGCAATTGACTTCTCCAGTCACCTTCCCCATTACACTGGAATTGAACTCTTTCGCCAATCACCGCTTTCGTTGGCGTTGTGGACATTTGTATATCTCGATCAGCAGCATAACCGGCGCTGCTGATCGAGACACCTAAACAGACTGCAATTAAAACTTTCTTCATACAACCCTCCAGGGTTTCTTGTTAGTGAAGACCACTGTTGCGCTGATTACAGGGCTCCCCTTGGACGTACACCACTATGTAGGGATTTCCTTGCAAAAGAAGTGCCACAACGTGTCTATTTAGAATTTTAGCAGATTCTTTCGTTCTTTCCTGTTACAGCCTAACCTATGGAGACTGCTTGAGATAATTACTGGCTGAGATCGCAACCTAAACAAATAACAGGATATGACAACACGAACGGACAGCTGTTTTCGGTTGTTTTGTCTGCTCCTCTTGAGCTTCGAGACCAACAAGTAATGAAAGAATGATGGTAGGAGGGATTGGTGCATTTTTTGCGGATGAGAGACAAACGAAAGTACCAAATGTGCACTTCGCTGTGCACATACTAAGGGGCTGGTTAATAGCCCTTAGTATGACGGATCTGATATAACCCTGTTACATGAAATTGTACTGAATTATCGGTGAGAGGCGAAAATTATTTTGCGGTATTCTCCTCCTTTCTGGCTTTTTTCCTGCTGAAGGCAATCAGCCCGACTGGACCTGTACCAAAAAGCAGCATGATAGCAGCCTCCGGCACAGGATTGACACTGACATTGTCAATCCTTGCTTTTGAGTATAAATTGCCAACATTCTCGTATAATTGAAATCGCAATCGAGTATTTGTTGTTGCAAAACTCGAAACATCAATTATCTCAGAATAGGAGCCATAAAGCAGTTGGCTTTTAAGCTTATTATCATTACCAGTCGAATGCAATCTATCGAGTGTGATGTTTACAGTTCCGCTATCAAAATCTCTTAAGATCGAGACAAACACATCCTTTACGCCTGATGCTTGATCCTGGAAATCAAATACCCAATCAAAGGAGACCTGAACCGTATTAAAACCTGAGACATCAAAATCTTGCCAAAGCCTGTTTGTGTCAGCATTGGTGCCATACCCTATTACACAATGGAGCACCTGCACTCTTCCGGGCGATCTGCACTTTATTCCGGCCTAAATTCTTGGCCAGATACAGGGCCTCGTCGGCCAGCTGGATCAAGTGATCGACATTTTCCGCCGGTTGTTCAGGAAAAGCAACTCCACCAATGCACACGGTGACCCGCACCGTCTTGTCGTCAGCCGAAATGGTCGCGTCCTCGATTGCCTTGCGCAGCCGTTCTCCGCTGAGGCACAGATCTTCTTCTGTCGCTGCAGGTAAAACGGCGACAAATTCTTCCCCACCATAACGGAACAGGATATCGCTGTCCCGAAGCGAGGCCCTGGCAATGGCACAGACGGATTTCAAAGCACAGTCGCCAACGAGATGACCGTAGGTATCATTGACCACCTTAAAATAGTCGATATCAAAGATCAGAATTCCAAAGGATGCATTGCTGCGTAAGGCCTTACTAAACTCCTCCTGCAGCCGGCGCATGCCGAATCGACGGTTAAAGATGCCGGTGAGCGGGTCAACCGTAGCCAGATACCGCAAACGATCATGGGTCATGGCATTATTGAGGGCTAATCCCAGGCCCTGAATAAAAAGATCGATCCGGCCAAGCTGGATGGCATCGAACTTTTGTCCCGTCGCAAGAATGACCACTCCGATCAGCGCATCCTTATTGGTGACAGGTAAAACAACGACTTCACCTGGCCGAAACCCCGGTTCAACCCATTCAACCAAAACGGTCCGAGGTATCGAGATAAGCTGTTTCTGACCGGTCCGCAGTGCATTTTGAACGTAAGAAGTGACAATGGCCAGATCTGGATTGTTGACCCCGCGCGAGGCCGCGACCTTCATCGCGCCGTCAGATTGATTGAGAATCAGGCCGGCGCCGGCCCCCGTGTGCTCAAAAAAATTTTCCAGTACCTTATCCGCCAGGCCCTCGACTTCCAGTTGACTGGTTAGCATCCGTGAAAAAGATCGAACAGCCGCCTGAGTCTTTATAGACACTGATAGAGACTCAACCAGTCGATTAAATGCCACCGCACTTTCGCCGATCTCGTCCTTGGAATCGACAGCTATCTGGCAATGTTCCGGGGTACACTTCGACGTATCGCCATTAAAAGTCATCTCATTTAAGTTCTGCTCGACCTGGCTCATGCTGCTCGCCAGAAGCTTCAAACGGCTACCAACAGTCCACCTTGCAAGACCATAGTTGAGGATCCCAGCCAGAGCCCCGGCACCGAGGCAGGCCGTAAAGAAGACGGTTTTCAGAGCGATATCTGCCGGTACTCCAAGCAGCATCACGAAAAACGGAAAAACTGTCCCGATGCACAAGCCGAAGATCACCATCCAGATAGCGAGATCATAAAACACCTTGTTGGTGATGCGCATACGGCTCTCTTTTCGTTTGTTAAATAACCAATGCAGCGGGACGACTCGTCTCTACCTCATGCCTGCCTCTGCTCAAAAAATCTCCAAAATCTCAATATCTTAATTCTTTTATAACCATTTTCAACCAGTAAACCTCTGTCGTATCATAACAAAAGGTAACAAATACTAACAGGGTATTAAACTTTGTTGATTCATCCGGTCGTACCACTTGGAGCGTCGCTTTTCATCCTGCTATGCTGAGGAGACAATATTGTACAAGAGGGACGCAAATTTGCCCAAACTGATCATAACAACAATCATTCAAGCCTGGTCGAGCATCAGAGTTCAGCTGAAAGGCTGAAAACTGTTTTTATTCACTATTTTCTAGTATTTATAAATACATGCACGATCAAAGAATAAAACAAACTGCTCCCCTCTCCTGAGTATTTTTTTCAAAAATACTTCAATTGGCAACTTTATTGCAGCATAGCATTAAATCGAGTTGTTCTGCATACAGCTTAAATGACTTAGAAATAATTAGCCCATCATTACTACGCGAGACCTCTTCAACTTTCACCACTTCAAATCTCATCGATTATTCGACGACATCAACAGAAAGACGCTTATCAATAATCATTTGCCCTGGTTGTTCATTGTTCTTGTGATACAACATGGAATCCAAATTAACCTTCCCATTTCGATGATACCTACAAACATTTCAGCAAAACACCCGGCACCCCGCAAATTGGTGATTCTGCTTTTTCTGGTAGTTTCGGGAATACTGATCTTCGGCGTTAAGGTGCCCAAAATTCTCGCCGTTGAACCGGATGGGAAACTTTATTCGGAGCAGACCACGGAAAGAGATGCCGCCTACAAGATGAAAGCGGAACAGCTGGCAAAGAAAATTGCCACGGTGGCTGACGAGAAAGAAAAGCAGGGTTTTCTGGTACAACAGCAGCTGCTGATCAAGCTTGATGCTCTTCCGGACACGCCTGAAAAGCCCGCCATAGATTTACTTTTTTCGAAGCAGAATATTCCAAAAACCCTCTCATGGCAGGATGTTGAACAGTATTTGGAACGATATGCCGGCGTCATACAGGAGGCCAAAATTTCGGCCCAGAATCTGGAAAACAGCGAAAAACAGGTGCAGACTCTGTACAACCGGTTAATCGCCCTTGATGACAAAGATCCTCAGCAGGAAATCCTCCAGCTCCAGTATGCCTTTCAGGTTCGCAAAGTCGCCCAGCAAAACGAAATAGACAAATATCTGAAAGAAGGAATGGAAATCGCCAAAAAACAGTATCCGGCGGTGCTGGCGCATATACATCTTGACCAGAAAACGATCGATAAACAAGAGAAGGTACGGAATCAGGCAAAGAAAAAATTACAGGGCCTCGAAGATGAAAAAATTCTGGCCACCGCGGGCAATGATGTGCTGCTGCAACAGCAGGAGAGCTTGTTGGCAGGCTATCTCGGCCGAGAGCTTAGCGATGACGAAAGTAAAGAGATGCATTATGAACAGCTGAAATCTCTCAAACAACAGCTCCAGCAACTTATTACCGACGATCATATCCATGAAGCGACAATCGGCTTTCTTGAAGAGGAACAGAAAAACATCTGGTTTCATCTGCTCGCCGAAAAACCGGATTTCTTTAAACTCACCGATTTATCGGGAAATATTAATAAACAGATCATGTTATTAAGAAAGAAAACCGAGAAAGCACACAGCTTGATTTATACCTATGAAAAGAACTTATCAACCTTGCGCGGCGGCAATGCCTTGGTTGGCCCGAAGGCAGAGGAGTTGATCAATACTCTTGATGAAAATGTCCGAACCGTTTTCACCTTGTTGTCCAGTATAGATCAACGCGCAGAGATGCTTGAAAACAGGGGACGATTACTGGACAGGGCTATCGACCTGAAGCAGTCCACGTTCGGATTCATGGTCACCAAAACCAAAGAGGCAACAGACAATATTTTCGAGAAAGTCCTGTCCATATTGAAATACCCCCTGATTTCTTATAGCGGCATGAACGTGTCCTTACTGCTTTTTCTCCAGGTGATCATTGTCCTGATCTTCGGCATCATCGTCAACCGACTCTATGGTCATGTGGTGTCGCGAATGGGCAAAAAAAGAAAGTGGTCGGAACAAACGGTACACCTCATTCAGGCTTTTGGAAAATATCCCTTTGTTTTTATTGTCGCCATGATCATGCTTTCCGTGGTCGGCATAAATACCCGTTCCCTGGCGCTGGTTGCCGGTGCACTTTCAGTGGGAATCGGATTTGGCATGCAGACCATTGTCAACAATCTGGTATCAGGAATTATTCTCCTCTTTGATAAATCTATTCGACCGGGCGATTTCATCTGCCTTGGAGAAAATTCGTCATCAGGTGGGTTTCGCG
Organism: Desulfobulbales bacterium; assembly: GCA_038204235.1. Lineage (GTDB taxonomy): Bacteria > Desulfobacterota > Desulfobulbia > Desulfobulbales > Desulfocapsaceae > Desulforhopalus_A. The sequence goes on along the minus strand of JBBRDD010000030.1, from coordinate 4,706 downwards.
GCAATGTTGTCCAGATGAATATCCGGGCCACAGTGTTGCGAACCAATGATAATATCAACATTATCGTTCCTAATGCCGATCTCATGGCTTCCCAGGTTGTCAACTGGACATACTCGGACGAGAGAGTCCGTTTCAGGATACCTTTTTCTGTCGCGTATGGGACAGATATTGATAGGGTGAAGCTGCTCATAAAAGAGGCAGTACTCAAGCTCCCGGTTGTGTTGCCCGAGCCGGAACCGCAAATATGGATGGCCAGCCATGCGGCCAGTTCGCTGGACCTGCTTGCCGCAATCTGGGTTGAAGGGCAGAACGCAAGACAACCAGCGCAAATAAGCGATATCGTCCTGACGTGCATATATAAAACATTACAGTTACACGGCATCGAAATTCCCTTCCCGCAGATGGACCTGCGCCTGCGGGCTGCCGAACCTCAGTCGATGGATATTACCGCCATCACCGAGACCCTGCGGTTTAAAATGTTCCGGGAAGTAGCGACTCAATAAAGGTGTGAACAGGAGAGAAATGCGGCGGGGAGGTTTTACAACGCCATCATTTGCGCAAAGCCTGGAGAAGATCCTGGGATGGAATACCATCTTCGGCCAGTCCAAGCTTGATCTGAACCTGCCGGATCGCATCTTTGGTGCCGCCCCCCAGGTTCCCATCAATCTCCCCGGAATAATAGCCACGTTCCTGCAGTTTTCTTTGCAGTTCAATCTTGTCTTCAAGACTGAGCGAACCTGGCGGCCTTGGCCAGGAGCCGGCTAAACCGCCCGCTCCTGCCAGCCGGTCGGCAAGAAGCGAGACGGCAAGGGCATAGAAATCGGAATTATTATAGCGTTTCAGTACAAAAAAATTCTTCATCATCAGAAAGGCCGGCCCCTGTGGTCCGGCAATAAGTTTCAACACCGCCTTCGTATCGGAAGAACCATAATTCTTCCCGCCCGGTCGCTTAAAGCCAAGCTTTTGCCACTCGGCCAATGTTTTCGTCTGCTCTTTAAACTGTTCGCCGGAGACAGGCAGAACTACTTCATAGCCCCAGGTATTGCCGGTTCGCCAACCGTTCTTATGCAGCAGGTTGGCGGCGGTGGCCAGGGCATCGGGGACGGAAGTCCAGATATCTCGATGGCCGTTCCCATCCATATCAACTCCATAGGCCAGATAGCTGGTGGGAATAAACTGGGTATGGCCCATGGCACCGGCCCAGGACCCGGTCAGCTGTTCTTTTGTGACATCACCGTCCTGCAGGATCTGGAGTGCGGCAACCAGCTGGGTACGGGCAAATTTTTGCCTTTTAGGATCGCCATAGCCAAGGGTCGCCAGGGCGCGGGGAACATAAAACAACCGGTCTGTCTTTTCGAGGATGGCGCCGTAGTTCGATTCCATTGACCAGATTGCCAGCAGAACCGATTTTTCGACACCGAATTTTTTTTCCACGTCAGCAAGCGTTCGGGTATAATGTCTGTCCATTTCCTGGCCCTTGCCAATGGACAGTGGATTCACCCGGGCATCCAGATAATCCCAGATCTCGGTAGTAAATTCGGGTTGATAACTTGCCTTGGCAAGGACCTCCGGATACGGTTCCACTACCCCGGAAAAAGCTGTTTCCCAGATCGTCCGGCTGATCCCCTGTTCATGCGCTACCGGGTAAAATCCGGCAAGCCATTGTTCAAAATCCTTATTTTCGGCAGCCCGGACCGATAAACCTGTCAATCCGCTTAAAATAACCAGCGGGAGAAACAACAGCGCCGGTTTCAACAAAAATTTCATCACCTCAACCTCTCACTTACCCTATTATCATCTTTGCAAAAGAAATCTTTTCGAATATCCTTTTTCCATGGATTACCTGCCCTCCGTTCTCACCAGCCCCAGCCTGCCGCTGCTCTTTACGCTCAGCTTTCTGGCGGCAACCATTCTGCCTATCGGCTCCGAGTGGCTGCTCATTGTCATGGTCTTACAAAAATTCGCCGTTCCGGAGGTTGTCTTTACCGCTACGCTTGGTAATTTCTTAGGGGCCTGTTCTACCTATCTGCTCGGCATACTCGGGGCAAACTATATCATTGCAACCATCCTTCGCATCAATGAGGCACAGTTGCTGCGGGCTGAGAAAATGTATGCTCAATATGGCACATGGTCTCTTTTGCTCAGCTGGCTGCCGGTACTCGGCGACCCTCTATGTCTGGTTGCCGGAGTCTTTAAGACCAGCTTTATCCGTTTTTCAGTTCTGGTTTTTGTTGGCAAATTTTTTCGATATGCTATCCTTGCCCTTCTCACACTACAAGGCACAGGAGGCTAAGTGACAATGAAACAACAGATTTTATTTACTATATACGATATCTTCGACCAGTGGAACAAAGACCTCGAGAAGGCATGCAAAAGGGGCTGCAGTTGCTGCTGCACTCAGAATGTAACCATTACAGCGATTGAAGGCGAGGCGATACTTCGCTATATTCTGGCTGAAGATATGGCCTTCTGGCTGGCGGAGAAATTGAACTCTCCCCCTGTCCATCAGACTCCCCAAATGACCACCAATGACTTTGCCGCAGCGTGCCTTGAGGGCAGAGATGTGGATCATGATCCCGCGCATAATGCATCCACCTGCCCGTTCCTGGATAAAAACCTGTGCAGCATTTATCCTGTGCGCCCCTTCAACTGCCGACTCTTCATCTCCCGGCAAACGTGTTCTGCCATGCATCCCGCTGTGGTTTCCGATTTTTATCTCGAGGCGGCAACGGCAGTGACGCAGATCGTTGAGCATCTTGGCCAGAAAGAATACTGGGGCAATATGCTCGATGTTCTCCCCGCCCTCCTCGACATTAGTGAATTTAAAGAGATAGCCGACCACCTGAGTACCACCCAGATAATCCAGGCACGAATGCGAACGCTTACAGCGAAGCCCCTGCCCGGTTTTCTTATCAGTACAGAACACAACGATGCCGTGTCACCTCTTCTGCGCCGCATTTTCGACGCCGAGGTCAAGGGAAAAAGAGTGGAAGATGTTCTTAACGGAAAATAGTCCCACTGGTTCCCACGTGGCACATGGGAACCAGTGACCAATATCATTTAAATAACTTCAGATACTTTCCATACCCTTTGGCTTCGAGCTCGTCTACCGGGATAAATTTCAAGGCTGCGGAATTAAGACAGTACCGCAGGCCGGTCGGCGCCGGGCCATCGTCAAAGACATGTCCGAGGTGAGAATCCGCTCCAGCGCTTCGTACCTCGGTCCGCACCATGAACAAATTCACGTCTTTTTTCTCGACCACATTTTCGGCAACCAGCGGTTTGGTAAAACTTGGCCACCCGGTTCCCGAATCGAACTTATCCAGCGAACTGAAAAGCGGCTCTCCGGAGACGATATCAATATATATACCGGCCTTTTTGTTGTCATTGAATTCATTTTCAAAAGGGCGCTCGGTGCCTTCCTTTTGCGTCACTTCATACTGTAGAGGAGTCAAACGGGCCCGCAACTCCTCATCCGAAGGCTTGACAAATTTTTTGTCCGCCGGATGGTCTTTCCAGGTTCTTTCCAGAAAACCGGCCCTGCCGGAACCAACTTTATAGGCCTCATAATGGGCGACATTCTTCTTGTAGTAGTCCTGATGGTATTCTTCGGCGGGATAAAACGGCTTTGTCGGGCGGATAGCCGTAGCTATCGGTCTGTTGAAAATTCCTGATGCAGCAAGTTCGTCCCGGGACTGTTCGGCGATCTTTTTTTCCTCTTCATCGTTATAAAAAATTGCCGTCTTATAGTGCGCACCACGATCGGCAAACTGACCACCCGGATCGGTGGGGTCGACATAGCGCCAAAAGGTGTCGAGGAGTTCCTTGTACGAAATTTTTTCCGGGTCGTAGACCACCCGGACCGATTCAATATGTCCGGTCCGACCACTGGATACCTGTTCATAGGTCGGATTTTTTTCATCCCCGCCACTATAACCGGCGGTCACCTCAAGCACCCCCTGCAGTTGTTCGAAGGGAGGCTCCATACACCAGAAACAGCCGCCGCCAAAAACCGCAGTTTTCCCTGAGGAAACAGTTCGTTCTCCTGCGGCAAAAGCTGCGGTCACCATGAAAAACACCGCGGTCAGAAGTAGTAAATATTGCATAGTTTTCTCCTTTATAATGTATGCTGCCACCTGACACCATAGGCACTGGCCCCGGCTAATTCAAGACTGCCCTGCATTTAGCCTTCCGGCACCATCAAAACGTTATAAACCCAACCTGCTTTTTTGCCGTTTTTTACCTGTCCAGGCAAGTTTTCTATTCCAAAAAGAAGGTTCGATTGCTATAGTGCCCACCATGAAAAAACCAAATAATACCAAACGAACCAAGTTTATTTTTGTCACCGGCGGCGTCCTTTCCTCTTTGGGAAAAGGGCTGGCCTCCGCGGCCATTGGGGCACTGCTCGAAAGTCGTGGGCTGACGGTAACGTTCCAGAAACTGGACCCCTACATCAACGTCGATCCGGGCACCATGAACCCTTTCCAGCACGGTGAGGTCTATGTCACCGACGACGGGGCCGAGACCGATCTGGATATGGGTCATTATGAACGCTATACCAATGCGCTCATGGCCCAAAAAAATAACTACACCTCGGGACGAATCTACTATTCGGTCATCACCAAAGAACGTCGCGGTGAATATCTGGGCGGCACCGTCCAGGTCATTCCCCATATTACCAACGAAATTAAAGAGCGGATTCTGCG
>JBBRDD010000029.1:0-33528 GCA_038204235.1 Desulfobulbales bacterium | reverse complement strand
GTCCGTTTTTTTTCATTGTTCTAAAGCGCAGGATATACACGACTCGCTGTTTCTTGATTCTGCCAACATTTTTGAGTTCACCATCGTCAAAAATCCAGATAACAGCGGCCGGACTGAGGCTTGGGATATTCAATCTATTGATGCATAAAACGGATAAGGTCATCTCGCGGCGGCTTATGCTGTCTAAATTCCTTCTTTGATTACCATGCGAGCTACCCTCGCAAGAATCTCGTTTTCCGGTACACAGGCTTGATAAAATAACCAGGAGCAAAAATGGAATTGAATATTGATATGGCAATGTTGAAGAGTATGCAGCCTATGCTTATTGCGTACGGGTCTAAGATAATTGCCGCACTGTTAATCTTTATTATTGGAAGGTGGATTGCCAGAAAGATTACCAATGTCCTGGCAAGGGTGCTGGAAAACAGAAAAGTTGAAATTACTCTTGTCGGATTTCTTGAAGGGATTGTCTATTATGCCCTTTTGGCAACGGTCATTATTGCGGCAGCAGGACAACTGGGGATAAAAACAACGTCGTTTCTGGCGATACTCGGTGCGGCAGGATTGGCTATAGGCCTGGCTTTGAAGGATTCTCTCGCTAATTTCTCCTCCGGGATTATGTTGATTCTTTTCAGTCCGTTTAAGGTCGGTGATGTGGTGACAGTTGCCGGTGAAACAGGGAAAGTTGTGCAGATACACGTTTTCAACACCATCCTCAATACCGGCGATAATCAGCGAAAAATTATTCCCAACGGGATTATATCCAATGCCACAATCACTAACATTACCGCCAATCCAACGCGGCGCATTGATCTGGTGGTCGATATTGGCTACGATGATGACATTCGAAAGGCTAAACAGACACTTGAGGAAATTATGGCAGCCGAGAGCAGGATACTTCCGGAACCGGCTCCGTTTGTCGCAGTCTCAGAGTTGGCGGACTCTTCAGTGAATCTTGTCGTGCGGCCCTGGGTTACCAAGGAAAATTACTGGGATGTCTTTTTCGCCCTCACCGAAAAAATTAAAATTACTTTCGACGAAAGGGGCATTTCCTTTCCATATCCCCAGCAGGATGTCCATTTATTCAAGCCAACCGAGTAGTCTTTTTAATATGGCCTGTGATTTTCTTGCCCATGACGTACTTGCCGCATTTTGCCCAGATCCAGCCAAATGGACGGTAACAGTTCTTGGTTCCGGCAATATTAACGATACCTACCTGGTTCAGTCCATTTCTCATTCTTTCGTTCTGCAGAGGATTAACCGCGACGTTTTCAAGGAACCGCTGCGGGTCATCAACAATTTTCAAAAGGTCAGCAACCACCTCATCCAAAACAAAAACGAGGCCAGACGGCAATTGCAGGTGGCCGAACCGGTACTGACTACCGATAACTGCCTATATTATCGTGATGATTTCGGCGCTTTCTGGCGCGCCCAGACGTATATTGAACATAAAAATTATCTGGTTTTGACCAGTCCCGGGCAGGCGCGTCAGGTCGGCCAGGTACTGGCCTCTTTTCATCGACTTGTCGGCGATTTAAATATCCAGGGGCTTCTTGATCCTCTGCCGGGTTTTCATTACCTGCCAGGTTATCTTCAAGAGTATGACCACGAGATGCAGAAGAGACAGACCGGCACTGTCGCGACCAGAGAAGTTCAGTTATGTATGGCAGCTGTCGAACGGTATCGCCTGCAGGCAACAACTCTGGAAATGGCCCAAAATAATGGTATTCTCACTCTCCAGCCAATCCATGGCGACCCTAAAGTGGATAACTTCGTCTTTAATGAGCATGGTGATGTCACAGGTCTGATCGATCTTGATACCGTGGCCATGGGCCTGGTGCATTACGATCTGGGAGATTGCCTGCGTTCCTGCTGCAACCGGTCAGGAGAAACAGGCAAGGATGATATAGCTGTCCCTTTTGACATGATTTTTTGCCGGGCACTGCTTGACGGCTATTTTACCGATTCCGCTCAGCTGCTGACATACGAACAGCGCGACTATGTTTTTGATGGAGTGTTGCTTATATGTTTTGAACTGGGACTCCGTTTTTTTACGGATCATTTGCGCGGTAACATTTACTTCAAGGTGCAGCAGGACGGCGACAACCTTTTTAAAGCTCTCAGACAATTCCGACTGGCAGATGCTATCGCTGAACGGGAGCAGGAAATCCGGGATATGGTGTTTGCTTGTGGGCGCTGATAGGTACTGAATGGTCCAAGGGTGAATAATGGCAAGCTGTTAATCCCGCCCAAAAGCATTGCGGGATAAGTTCCTTCACGAAATAATTTGCTTGAAAAAGCACAAGCAAATTATTTCTAAGTCACTAACCCATGCTTTCAATCGAATAAAGATACTGGCTGATGGTATCGGCCAGGTGCGGCTGGAGATTGACAAATTCGATGCCGATCCGGGTTTCGGCAGGGTCAATCTGCATATTTCTGACTGTGCCGTTTATCTGCTGTTCTTCTTTTATTCCCGGCAGCAGGCAACGGAGTAGAATGGAGGTGTTCATGTCGATCTGCGGCAGAGGGATGCCATTCTTATGTTTGATCAGATAGAGTCCTCCGGTTGAGCTCAAATCGACAAGGGTCCCATAAAGTTCCGGTTGTTGATTGATATGAAAGGTGCTGGGGATAAAAATTGAACTCCTCTTGGCTTTTCGCAGTTCATGATAGTGAATCGCCCCGGGATATTCTAAAAAGAGGAGTTGGGAGGGTGAATCGACCGCCTTGAGGAGTTGCGACTTGAACATCCATACCCGTCCTTTATGAACATATTTAATGACTATCCTCTGCTTTCCGCCGACCAGATCCTCCATGTCGGATGAGGGTTGAGGGTTGGTGGCAATCAGATAATTCTCCTGGAGCATGCCGACCATCACACTTTCAAACAGGGAATCCAGGTGAGGAAATTCCAGCTGGAGCCGGGATCCAATCACCAGGGGAATTCGCTTGCCGAGGGTTGACAGATGTTGCAAGGGCAGTTGCAGCCTGTTCGTAGACGATGATTTGCTGTGTACCTTGTTCCTTTCGCCGCCGAGACGAAAGGCTTCCATGATGATGGAAATCAGTGGTTTGTTAATCTGTCGCTTCCGCTGGCCGTTGAAGTAGCGTATTCTGATTACGGTCTCCTGCCATGACAGAATGAGGTGTGCCGCTGTCTCCCCGGTGAAGTTTTTTGTTTCTGCACCGATCAGGGCCCCTTCTTTTACATAGAGGTGGCCGGTGTCCTGGTGGCGATTGACCTGGAGAGTGCAGGTCTTTTCCTCAGTCTCGAGCATTTGCAGCAGACTATGGATGGGAATGCCTTTAACCGTTCCACTGGTCGCCGAATCGAGCATTTCCCCGGCATGCATGAGCAGATTCGAAGTGTTGACCGGTTTTTCGAGACAGTGACTGGCCCCGCGTCGCATGGCTTCTTCCGGGATGTATCCATCGCCTCTGGATAAGGCGATGCAGGGAATATAGGGAAAAGTATGGGTGAGCAGGGAAAAATCTTCCAGGGAGCTGCTTCTCGGCAGGGAGAGGTCGCAGACTACCAGGTCGACCTGCTGCTGTGACATGATAGTTATGGCTGCTCGTTCTTCTCGTGCGGTCAGGATGTTGATTTCTTGTTGCCATTGCTCAAAAAGACCGACCAGCGCCTTGAGTTCGACAGCTTCATTTTCGATGATGACGACGGTTTTCATGATAATGGGGGTTCTGGGTTGAAGTCGTATGTAGACGGCGGTATTTTTTTCACGGCCTCTCTTAGTATGCAGAAAATTATACTTAAAAGCAAAGATCTTGGTAACTAATCAGATGTATGCAAGAATCCTACATAACCACGGATACTTGCAAATTCTTGCTATCGATGCTATTACCTCCACCAGATAGCGCAACTCGAAAAATATAAAAAACTCTATATATTATGCACAATACATCACCATTTACCCTCCATTGCAACTCTTCAGAATGTGCCGCAAGAAGAGGCGAAGTGCGCACCAGGCAGGGTGTCATCCAGACCCCGGTATTTATGCCGGTCGGAACCCAGGGCACCGTCAAGGCGGTGACGCCGGAAAACCTGCTCGAAATGAAGGCGCAGATTATTCTCGGTAACACGTACCATCTTTTTATCCGGCCGGGCCATGAACTGATAGAGAGTTTTGGGGGCCTGCATAACTTCATGAACTGGAAGGGCTCAATTTTGACCGACAGCGGCGGTTTTCAGATTTTCAGTTTAAAAGAACTGGCCACCATTACCGAGGAAGGTGCGGCGTTTCGCTCCCACCTCGACGGCTCAAAATTGTTTTTGAGCCCGGAGGATGCCATACACGTACAGCAGTCGCTTGGTTCAGATATCATGATGTGTCTTGATACCTGTATTCCTTTTCCGGCTTCGCGGGATGAAGCGATTAAGTCTACTGATCTGACCAGTCGCTGGGCCAGGCGATGCCGGGAGGCGCACAGCAAAAGAGAGCAGCTTCTTTTTGGTATTGTGCAGGGAGGGATGTATCCGGACTTACGTAAAGATCATGCCGCCGCCCTGATCGATATCGGTTTTGACGGCTATGCCATCGGTGGGCTCAGTGTCGGCGAAGAAAAAAACCTCATGCACGAGATGACGGAAGCGACGGTGCCCAGCCTGCCGAAAGAGTATCCGGTGTACCTGATGGGCGTTGGTACCCCGGCTGACCTGATTGAAGGCGTCTGGCGCGGCGTTGATATGTTCGACTGCGTCATGCCGACCAGAAACGCACGGAACGGCTCGCTCTTTACTTCAAAAGGAAAACTTTCCATCAAAAATTCCCGGTTTCGCGATGACCATAAACCGCTTGACGAAGAGTGCACCTGTTATACTTGCAGGAATTACAGCAGGGCGTACCTGCGGCATCTTTTTCAGGCCCGGGAAATTCTCAGCTACCATTTGAATACCATCCATAATCTGCATTATTATCTGCATTTAATGGCCGATATTCGTCAGGCGATCGAGACAGACAGTTTTGCTCGGTTCCGGAAAGATTTTTATAGCAAGCTCGAGCCTGAATGATTACCATGCACGAAGTTTTATGATTATATATGTAAGAACTGTTCCTTCGAGCAGACTTTTACATATCCACGCTACTTTTTTGGAGGATTTATTATGACAGGAATTGCTTATGCGGCTGGCCCTGCTGCCGGAGGCGGTTTTGGTGCAGGTGGATTTGCCTCATTTATCCCACTAATTCTGATCTTTGTGGTCTTTTACTTCTTGCTGATCAGACCGCAGCAAAAGCAGGCTAAACTTCATCAGGCCTTCCTCAGTGATTTGAAAAAAGGCCAGAAAATTGTCACCAAAGGCGGCCTGCACGGCGTTATTACTGCAGTGACAGATACGGTTATTACCCTGGAAATCGCTAAGGATGTCTCTGTAAAAGTTTCCCGGGATGCGATCGGTGCCTCTTTAAATAAGGACGGCGGTACTACTGCCCCGCTCAAAAAAGACCTGAAAAGCTCCGGCGGTTGAGGAATCAAAGGCTGCTGATATCCTCACAGGTTGTGGAGAAAGATTAAAAAGCCGGATTGCCCTGGAGGGTGATCCGGCTTCTTCTATTTATTGGGTCCGTGAGAAACACGTATGGCAGGAAAAAAATACTATGCGGTGGCAGCAGGTCGCCGCGCGGGAATATATACCGATTGGTCGATTGCAGAAAAACAGGTCAAAGGCTTTGCCGCGGCAAAATTCAAAAGTTTTCCAACCAGAGCAGAAGCTGAAGCATGGCTTGCAAACCCCGTCTATCAGAAAAAAGCGCAGTCAAAAAATCATAGACCGGATGCTGCAGCCACACCGGTAGCACAGCACCATGACCCTGAGGCAATTATTGTTTTTACCGATGGGGGAAGCATCAATAATCCCGGTCCCGGCGGCTATGGGGTTGTCATAGAAAGAGACGGTAAGCGGCAGGAGCTTTCCGGTGGTTTTCGACATACCACCAACAACCGGATGGAAATGATGGCGGCCATCGTAGCCTTACGAGAACTGCAGAACTGCGGAAAAAAAATCAACCTCTTCTCCGATTCAAGCTACCTGGTAAACGGCATTAAAAAAGGCTGGGCGAGAAAATGGCGGAGCAAAGGGTGGCAAAAAAGTGACGGACAGCCGGTGTTGAATATCGATCTCTGGCGGGAGCTGCTTGACCTGCTGGAGAGTGTCGACGTCAGTTTTAACTGGGTGAAGGGACATGCCGGCAACGAGCTCAATGAGCGCTGTGACCGACTGGCAGTTGCCGCCGCCCGGCAGACCGATATGGTGACGGATGTGGTCTATGAAGCTGCGATGCTAAGCGGAGTATAAAACTGTGACGAAAGAACTCTTTAAAGGTTCCATCCTGTTTGGGCCGGTGCCGGCGGTGCTGGTGACGACAATTGACCGGGAAGGGAAGGTCAATGTCTTTACCGTCGGCTGGACCGGAGTTGCTTGCTCCCATCCTCCGCTGGTGACCATTGCCGTGCGTAAGGAACGATTATCCTATGAAAATATCAGGGCCACCGGCGAATTCGTCATTAATCTTACGACCAGAGATATGGTCAAGATGACCGATTTCTGTGGGTGTCGGTCCGGGCGTACCGTCGATAAAATTAAGCATTTCGGCATGGAGCTGGAACCTGGAATCGATATCGCGGTCCCATCCCTGAAAAAGAGCCCGGTTGCTCTGGAATGCAAAGTGCATTCGGTTACCGAGCTCGGCAGCCATGATCTCTTTGTTGCCGAAATTGTCGGCAATAAGGTGGAAAAATCGCTTATTGACCAGAACGGCACGATTCAGTTGGGCAAAGCCGGTCTGTTAGCCTATTGTCATGGTGAATATTTCTCCCTTTCCCGGCAGCCACTTGGCACTTTCGGCTATTCCGTAGCCAGAAAGTCCGTTCGTCAGGCGAGGCACCAAAAGAAGTTTGCGCCGAGAAAGGTAAAGAAATAGTGAAGGTTAACTTCTAACAGGGGTCTTCCGCTTCTCGACATATTGAAAGAATGCCGGAAAGGCGACAAAAAATACCACGCAGATAATATATTCAATACCTTTGATGTGAGTATAAAAATCAACCATGGTATGTATCGGTTGAATCATACCGCTGGCCACAAGGTACTGTCGCATCAGGTCCGTCACCTGCCAGTTGACCCGGTGCAGCCCGCCAATTAAGGCCGCCAGAGCCCAGATCCCAAATAAACTCCCGGTCCCTGCCATTAATATTCTGGTAGATTTCATATCCTTGATAGCCATATCTTTCTCCTGCTGATGATTATTTCTTTCTCTTACAGGCCTGTAATTGCGGTAAGATACCCGCGAAGCATGGCCAGAGGACCGGAGCTCACCAAGCCGCCGGCAATGCAGGCAACTCCCCAGGTGCCAATCAGGCAACACAGTGCGATACCGGCCTTGAGGGTAAAACTCATGACTTCGTCACTAAGATCTACCTGAATTTTCTCTTTGGTGATAATCGGGGTATTCATGGTGTCCTCCGTTGGTACGTGTTGATCTCGGTGTTCCAGCTAACCATCGTTTGTATATGGAGTTGCATCAGACGTGCCAGAAGCCTGTCAACCGAGCGGACATCAAACAATATTTTTAACTAACTGTAATTATTTGTTATATCTTGTTTTAGGAAAAAGCTCAGCGCATTTTCCGAAAAGCAAAACAAGTATTTAACTAAAAACTGTTGTATGGCGGCAGGTAACAGTGCAACAGAGCTACATAACTGTTGTACATCCTGTAGGATAGGTGCCTCGCATCTATTTTTCCATAGAGGCTTCCTGCCAGTCAAAGACAATCGGCAACCGATAAACGATAAAGCGGTAGACAATAAAATAGAGCGCATAGAGGGTGACGGTCAGCCAGATCTCCTTCCAGTAGGGGACGTCCTGATAAAGCTGGTAGTTGAAACAGAAAATTGCCGTATTCAGACGATTCCAGACGACCCCGATGATCGCAATAAAAGCGGCAATCCGAACGGGCCGTACCGATTCATTGCGGACCCCGCGGGCAAAAAGCATCATCGGCAGCAAGACCCCAAGGCCTATCTCCATAAGATAATAAAAGCCCCAGCCGGTGAGAAGAAGTTCCCATTCGTTGTCATGGGCAACGGCCACCAGTTTAATGACCAGGTAGGTGATCATTGCATAAGACGCACCTTTGGCCATTCCCAGAGTCATTCGGTCAAGGTTTTCCCTGAAGGCCTTGCCGCAGCGCCAGTGCATGAAGCGATTGATCAAGGTTGAGCTGACGATAACCATAGCCAGTCCGCCAAAGACCGCAGAACAGAGAAAATGGATCCACTGAAATTCAATGGAAAGCCAGAGAGGGTGGACCTTGGTGGGCGCATAATTAAAGAGCGCGCCAAGGGCGCCCTGGTGCAGGGTAGACAGAATAATTCCTGCAATAGTAAGCCCCAGGCCGATTCGTTTTATGTACTGTTTCCAGGCGGGTCGGCCAAGCCATTCGAATAGGGCGGGGAGTACCTCGGCAATCTGCACCGAAAGATAGGTGGCAACATGCCAGGCGACAAGAAAGAGGACTGCGGCAGGGCCAAGAGAAACAAACATCGGGTAGGCCAGTCGCCATGGCATACCCAGATCCACCTCTAGATAAACGACGGCAAAGAAATAGCCGAGCAACCCGTTCAACAGGGCCAGACGTTCAATAGGGTGGAAATCTTCGCGGCCAAAAAGTGTCACCGTAGTGCCGAGGAGAAAACCGGAAGCCGATAACGGCACCATGCCAAAGAGGCCAAAGCCGAGAAAAAGACCCCATGGGTAATCGTTGGATGCATGGGTCACTGAGCCAAGCCCGTATATATAGCGCTGCAAGAGAAGCGGCAGGCCGATTGCAAAAATGAGCACAAGTAGCCAGTTCAATGGATTTCGCCGTAATTGTTGCAGGTATTGACTGGTCGTCAGACCGAGGAAGAGTTTTCTGCGCAGGGTCCATGCAGTCCCATCGGACTGGCTTGAACTGCTGACCGGTAAGTGGATATCTTCAGAGATTAAGGCTTTCATTGTGCATCCTCCTGACTGCTGTTGTCTTCGGTGCCTTTGGCCTGATCTTTTCGAGTTGCCAAAAGATGAAAACCAGCGAACAGCGCCGGCCAGATAGTCAGGACCATCGGTACAATGCCCAGAAAATTTTTGACTGAATCGAGAATCGGCGCATGGGGCACCTTCATATCAAATCCGGCCTGCTCGAAAGGTACATTGGACAGGTAGAGCCATGAGGTTCCGCCAGCCTCATATTCCCCGTAAATATAGTCGACGTACCTGTCGCTGTTTTCTTCTATTCTGCGTCTGCCTATTTTGATCAGCTCATCACGTTTGCCAAACTGCAGTGCCTCCTGCGGGCACGCCTCTACACAGGCAGGCGGTTTACCGTATTTCAGCCTGGTATCGTAGCAGAAGCGGCATTTCATGATTTGCGGGGAAAAGGCGCTTGAATATTTGAAGGTTGGAATATAAAATGGACAGGCGATCATACAGGTTCGGCAGCCGACGCAGACATCCGGGTTATAGACGACTGCGCCCTCGGGTGTCTTGGTGTAGGCATTGACAAAGCAGGAGGAAAGGCAGGCCGGTTCCTGGCAATGGTTGCATTGCACTTTCCGGTAAAGAGGATGACCCAGGCCGGGAGGATCATACCGGTTGACCACGGTAAAGCGGGTTTCGTCTGTTCGTCGCTGTCTACCGTGTTCCAGTTCTTCAAATACGGTCAGGTCGGTATAGGGGAGATCAGGTTCGGGCAGATTCTGCTCTGCCCTGCAGGCAGCTTCGCAGCTTCGGCAGCCGACGCAGCGACTCAGATCGACCAGCACTCCCATGCTGTCTGGATATTTTTTGATATCGTGCGCTTTCCCGGCCCTGGGGCGCAATAACATGGTCGCAACTGTTCCCAGCAAACCATTTTTCAAGATGGACCTTCGGCTTAGTTTTTTTAGCATTGCCCACTCCTTTCGCTTTCTTTGCGGCTCAGTCATTGACATTGTTGTGCACGGCAAATCTTTTTTGCCCCTTCGGGGTGAAGGCATGGCAGTCCTGACATCCGGTAGAGCCACCCTCCACCTGGTGGCAGCCAAGGCATTGCAGGTGTAAAGCCCCCTTTAATGCCGGTTTGTCGATGTGATAGACATTGCTCTGCAAGTGCCCTGCAGGCGAAGCGGAGACCACTTCCTGTCGGTTATGGCAGCCGGAGCAGGACACGTCGCCAGTTGGCCCCGAATCAGTATGGCACTTTGCGCATGTATCGTTGGCTGGACCGTCTCCAGTGGTATGATGATGGCAGGCATTGCAGGCGTAGTTTTCGGCATGCATCTGGTGATCGAAGTCTACCGCTGTATACAGCTCCTGGAGATAATCAATCGTCACATTGGACGGTGCCTCGTCTTTCTCCATGGCTACGGCACGGGCCGCAAAACTGCACAGCATGACCGTAATGATTGAGCCGCATAGTATGGCAGTGCTGGATAATTTTTTCATGCCGGGATCTCCTCGATTTTGTCGATATCAGGCTGATCGATCTGGCCTCCCTCGGCCGGTCTTTTTGTGTCACTCTTTTGTGAGTTTACATAACATTGCATAACGATCTCCATTTCTTCTGCATCAATCGTTTCGTTAATAAGCAGCACCTCCGCCAGTTCGTGGATAAGTCTGTTATTGCTGCGCAGCAGCTTCTCCGTTTCGGCGTAGCAATCATTGATAATCCTGCGTATCTCAAGATCGATTTCCCGGGCCGTCGCCTCGCTGAAATTGCCTCCTGTATCGGTGCTGCCGAGAAATCGCTGCTGTTTTTGACGATATACCGTCGAACCAATGGCGCTGCTCATGCCCCATTCGCAGACCAGGCGACTGGCGATATCGGTTGCGGCGGCAATGTCGTTTGCCGCTCCGGTAGACAGGTGATGGAATACGATTGTTTCGGCGATTCGTCCCCCGAGCAGGACCTTGATCCGGTTGAGCAGATACGTCAGCGAGTAGGTGTAACGCTGCTCGATGGGAATCTGCTGGGTCAGGCCAAGGGCGATGCCCCGTGGTATAATGGTGATTTTATGGAGGCTGTCCGTTTCCGGCAGCAGGCGGGCGACAATGGCGTGACCGGCCTCGTGATAGGCAATTATCCGTCGTTCTTTTTCATTGATGGCCGCATTTTTTTGTTCGAGGCCCATCATGATTTTGTCCTTTGCCTGTTCAAAATCATTCATCTCCACTGCCTGTTTTTTCAGCCTGGCGGCGGTCAGGGCCGCTTCGTTAACCAGATTAGCGATATCGGCGCCGCTGAAGCCCGGGATACCCTGGGCAATAACCGTCAGGTTTAAGGCCGGCGAGATAGTGACCGGCCTCGTGTGCACTTCAAGAATCTTGACCCGGCCGTGCAGGTTCGGCAGGGAGACGGTTAATTGCCGGTCGAATCGCCCGGGCCGCAAAAGCGCTGGATCGAGGACGTCCGGCCGGTTGGTTGCCCCGATGACGATCACCGTCTCGTTGCTGGAAAAACCATCCATTTCGACGAGCAGGGCGTTGAGGGTCTGTTCCCGTTCTTCATGGGAACTGCTGCCGTTGCTTCTTCTGCCGCCGATTGCGTCTATTTCATCGATAAAGACAATGCAGGGAGCATTTTTTTTGGCAAGTTTGAACAGTTCCCGGACTCTCGAAGCACCTACGCCGGCAAACATTTCGACAAAATCCGAGCCGCCGATGAGATAGAATGGCACTAACGCTTCTCCGGCGATTGCCCGGGCCAGCAGGGTTTTTCCTGTGCCGGGCGGGCCCTGCAGCAGAACGCCTTTAGGGATGCGTCCGCCAAGCAGGTTGTATTTCTCATGGTTTTTCAGAAAATCGACGATTTCTTTGAGTTCATCCTGCACCTCATCGATGCCGGCCACATCGGCAAAGGTTTTCATGTCAGCTGGTTCAGCTCTGAACTGGAATCGCTTGTCCTGCCATAGTTTACTGCCGGTAAAGGACCGCCCTGAGAAAAATCGCCACAGAGCTACCACAAAAATGATCAGAAAAATCAAAGGATTCAGCTGGTCGAACAGGCTTGGTGGCGGCTCGACACTGACTGTTATCCCCGCTGCCAGCAAAGATGGCATAAGGGTTGGAATATCCGGTGAAAATGTTCTGAATTTCCGGCCGATTTTGTCTTCGCCGCGGATTTCTAATCCGTTAATATGCACGGCAACAAGCTGATTATTTTTAAGATCCGCGAGGAAGTCGGTGTAGTTCTGCTCGGGAGGTGTTGTCTCCGACAGCCAGATATTGTAGCCGAGGACTCCGAGGATGCTCAGAAAAATTAACAGTAAGCCGGCCTGAAATCTGTTCTTCATGTCACCCTCACTCTGGTTGTTGATCGAGAGGTCGAAGTCGTATCGTCAACCGAGGTGATTAAACCGGTCAGCAGATGATCGAGAACAGCCAGACGGTCAGGCCAGGACGCCGTATTATGTCGAAAACAGAATTCATCAAGGTAGATTTGCAGGTAACCGGTATCGATCGCACCATGATACAGATCATCAAGCCATCTCGAAGTTTTCTCAATAAGAATATTCCCCTGGGCCAGCTGTTGCTGCGTCGGCGCCACCAGGGTATAGGATGCCTGGAGGTTGCTTAGATCGCTCCAGCGCCGGTTTTCGAGGAGCAGGACTGCATTTTGGGCAACGAGACTGCTGATCGCAGTTGTGATCTCTTTAGGTGAATTCATATCAAGGGTCAAGAGCCGGACTCGTGCCGTGTCCTGGTTGTCCTGGTCCATTTCCAGGGCCATGCCTATATCGATCGTTTTGTTATTGGTTACCGATGAAGTGGGCAGCGGCAGGACCTCAAAAAGTACAATACCGGAACATGGTGCAGACTCTGCCCGGGATGCGCCGCGTCGAATTTTCAGCAACCAGCTCCAGGCCGTCTGGTAGCAGGAGAGCTCCATCAGCCGCTGAAGCTCCCGCGCACTTACTCCCCGGTCGTGGAAGCAAAACTGCGAGGCCACGCGCATCCACGCGACCAGATTTTTCTTACTGCCGTGCATCAGGGTGTGGGCGGTTATCGATGTCTGTTTGCGGCAATATCGGCAGACGACCGTATAGGCGGGAGCCACGTCGGGCTGCACTCTCAAGCAAAATGGGCATTTAAATCCCCACGGCCAGCGTTTCTGAAAAAGATAGGTGACGCAGGTGTGTTCAGTGGAAAACAGGGTGTTCGACGTATGTCTTTGAAAAGGTGCCATTTTTATATTCCCCTTTACGTGTAGTTGCTCCGGTTCCACCTATCCTGGTCAATATCTCACTAGCATATGTAGTGCCAGCCCGGAAAGCAGGATAGGGCAATTGGCGTATTGGTTGGGGATTACAGGGAAAAAGAGGAGAAAACAGCCTTGGGTTGATGATTTACCGTAACAGGTTGTACCGCCAAATTGTTCCGGCTATGCGACACAATCATGGATTTTGCCACAGATATGTGGCAACACTTCTGTGGTAAGCAACCACATTGGAGTTCTAGCAATAAATTGAATTGTGCAGCAACGTGTTATGGTTATAGTATCAATTTCGTATGGATCTTCTCGTGTTCCCAGTCAGCATGGCGGGGATACGATGTGTCTGATTAACTGCCGTTAACGGAGGAATTATTTTGCAATGGTTAGTTGTACTCGACCCCATTGAGGGGCTTGTGTCGAAAACGGATACGTCACTGGCGATTATCCAACAGGCGAGAGAGTCGGGTATCGATGTTGATACTGCGACAATCGAAAATCTTTTTTTTGAGACCCACGCTGCTGTGCTGGCGACTGACGCGGCAGGCCGGAAAGAAGCAAAAGCTCTTGGGGAATACACCCTGATTTTGATGCGCAAGGAACCGCCCTATGACCTGGCCTTTCATTATGCGACCCAGCTGCTGTCTCTTGCCGGAACGCTGGTGGTGAACAGTCCGTCATCGCTGCGCGATTTCAATGAAAAACTGATTGCCCTGCCTTTTGTAAAATATATGCCGCCTACCCTGGTCAGCTCCGATCCTCAAGTGATAGGGGATTTCGTGGCCAGACATGGTACATGCGTTATTAAATCTCTCGACAGTTTTCAGGGCAAATCCGTGCAGAAAATAGAGCCATCCGATCAGGCTCAGGTCGCCTCGTTTACCGGGGGAGGCAAACAGCCGGTTATGGTGCAGGCGTTTCTGGAAAATGTGCATAAAGGTGACAAGCGGGTGATGCTGCTCGGCGATAGATTTCTTGGTGCCGTCATGCGACGACCGAAAAAAGGCTACCATGCAAATTTTGGCAACAGCGATGCGCTGCAGACCGAACTTACCCCCAAAGAGCAGAAGATCATTGCCGAAGTTGGACCCTGGCTGTTGCAGCATGGTATCCATTTTACCGGCCTTGACCTGATTGACGAACAGCTGACTGAAATCAATATCACCTGCCCGACGGGTATTGTGCAGATATCTGCACTGGAAGGGCGAAAGCTGGCCGAAGAGATCGTTGATTATTTTGTCAAACTTGTTCAGTAACTCTCTCTGGATATAAATTATGATTGCCTTATCTATCGCCGACTTGCATAAAAAATATAAAGGCGGCTTCGAAGCGCTCAGTGGCGTGTCCATGGATGTGCAGGAAGGCCAGTTTTTTGGTCTTCTTGGGCCGAACGGGGCCGGAAAAACCACCACGATTGGTATTATCACCTCTCTTGTCAACAAAACGTCCGGCAAGGTACGCGTTTTCGGTGTCGATATCGATGAAGATTTTCCGGCAGCCAAACGGTTGATCGGTGTTGTGCCGCAGGAATTCAATTTTTCAATATTTGAAAAAGTGCAGGATATCGTCACCCAGCAGGCAGGCTACTATGGCATCGCCCGCCGGGAAGCGTTGATCAGATCGGAAAAATACCTCAGAAAACTTGGGCTCTGGGACAAGCGCAATGTGGCTGCCCGTGAGCTTTCCGGCGGGATGAAACGCAGGTTGATGATTGCCCGCGGTCTTGTCCATGAACCTAAACTGCTGATCCTCGATGAGCCTACGGCGGGAGTCGATGTGGAAATGCGCCGGGGCATGTGGGATTTTCTCGAGGAAATCAACAGAGAGGGCCGGACGATTATTCTCACCACCCATTATCTTGAAGAAGCGGAACAGCTCTGCAATCAGATTGCAATTATCACCCGAGGGAAAATTGTCGAGAACACCAGCAAAAGGGAGCTGCTGCGTAAACTCGATAAAGAAACCTTTATTTTCGATACCAAGAACCCCGTAACAGAAATTATGCCGCTTGAAAACGTGGAGTTCTCCCTTGTGGATGAAACGACGATTAAGGTGACCAAGAACAGGACGCAATCGATGAATCATATCTTCAATCATCTTGACAGCCAGAATATAGTTGTCGACAGTTTGCGCAATAAATCGAACCGGCTGGAAGAACTCTTCTTGGAAATGGTGGAATGATGCGCCGAAATTGGATCTCTTTTACCAGCATTGCCCGAAAGGAAATGATCCGCATTTTCAGGATCTGGGTGCAGACACTGGTGCCGCCGGTGATTACGATTACCCTCTATTTTATTATCTTCGGCGGTTTTATCGGCTCGCAGCTCGGTGCTATCGGCGGCTATGACTATATGGCCTTTATCGCCCCCGGGCTGATTATGATGTCTATTATCACCAATTCTTACTCCAATACCGTCTCCAGTTTTTTCAGCACTAAATTCCAGCGCAATATCGAAGAATTGCTGGTCAGCCCGACACCAAACTGGGTGATGGTTCTCGGTTATATCTCCGGAGGAATGACACGCGGATTGAGTGTCGGTATGCTGGTGTCGCTGGTCAGCCTTATTTTTGTCAGGCTACCCATTTTTCATGTGCCGTTTATTATTATCTTTGCCCTGTTGACCAGTTTTGTCTTCTCGCTGGCCGGCATGATCAATGGTATTTTCGCCAAGAGTTTTGACGATATCTCGATTATTCCGACATTTGTTATTACCCCGCTGACCTATCTCGGCGGAGTGTTTTACTCCATCTCCCTGCTGCCGGAATTCTGGCGGGACCTGTCCCGGGTCAATCCCGTTGTGTATATGATAAGCGGATTTCGTTATGGTTTTCTAGGGATTGCCGACAGTAATGTCTGGATGGGGTTGGGGATGCTGCTGTTGTTTTCGGTAGTGCTTTTTGTGTTCACTCTGTCCCTGTTGAAAAAGGGGGTCGGAATTCGAGCTTAACTGCTTAATGTTTTTAATTTTTATAAATCTACCCAAAGGTGAGTAAATGATTGAACTATATTTGAGTGCCAGTTGTCCGTTCTGCCAGAAAGTTCTGCGGGCAGCACGACAAATGGAGTTGGAAGAGGGAAAGGATTTTACAACCGTCAATGCGGCCTCGGGGACACCTGGTGCGGACACGGTGGTGAAGGTCGGTGGCGATTATATGGTTCCCTTTCTGATCGATGGTGATACCTCCATGTATGAGAGCGATGATATCATTGCCTATCTGAAAAAAAATGCTGCTAAGTAATTCCGGGGCGATATTTTTATGTTTGGAGCTTCCTGTAAACGACGGGAGGCTCTGACGTCTTTTCTGCTGGGCACTACATTCCAACTTCCTCACTCTCAATTGTCTCGACCTCCTTTTTTGCCGCTTCCAGCCAGAGTTGTATTTTCGGATGCTCAAGTAGTGTTGTCATATATTTGTGGGAAATGTCAGAGACGGTCGCATTGTAGGTCGAAAACCGAAAGACAACAGGGGCAAACATGCAATCTGTTATGGAAAATTCTCCAAAGAGCCAGGGGCCGCGATTGGCATGTTTTTCTCTTAACAAAGTCCAGATACTATCAATGCGGGATATTTCCTCCTGCAGTTCAGCGGTCATGGGTACATGGCGGTTTGCCGCCCGGCAGTTCATTGGCATTGCTTCGCGGAGAGTGAAAAAACCTGAATGCATCTCCGCGCAGCATGATCGCGCGACGGCTCTTTCTTCCGCGTCAGCAGGCCAGCCTCTGCCATCCAGGTATTGTTCTGAGATATACTCACCTATGGCCAGAGAGTCCCAGACCGTAAGGTCGTTATCTAAAAGGACCGGTACCTTACCGGCATCGGTGTATTGTGCTATCGCCGAATCTGTATTCTCCAGAGACAGGGGGATTCTTACTTCCTCAAAGGGGAGATTATTTACGGCGAGCAGCAGCCATGCTCTTAACGACCAGGATGAATAATTTTTGTTGCCGATGATTAATTTCATTTTTGCTCCTCTTCTTATCAGGTGCTATCTGGCACGGCAGGGCAGATTTTAATGAATGTGATCTTCTCTGCATTTTTTTTGATCAATGAAAAAACACTACTCAACAGTAAAAGTATTGTCATCTGGTATGAGCTGAAATTTTATTTATTCTAGTTTGAAGTGGGTTGTGTGGAGAAGAGAGACAGGTGCAATCATAGAGGAGCCACAAGACACAGGGGGGACATTTTAATGTGTCACCTGTGCACATAGGATTGAAGCGAATTTTAAATCAAGAAGGAGTGAAATGCTGCCGGGAAAATGGAGAGACTATCTCACCCCGTAATATTGTATTTATCTATCTTGCGGTAAATTGTTCGGCGGCTCATGCTCAGCAATCTGGCGGCTTTAGCCTTATTGCCTTCCGTTTGTTTCAGGGCTCGTTCGATGGATTGGGCTTCCATGTCCTGGTTCAGGTTGTTGAACGTAGCGGTTCCACAGAACTGGTTTTGAAATTCGATGGGCAGGTGGGAAACGGTGATCACGCTCTGGTTGCAGAGGATAAAGGCGTGCTCAATGGTATTCTCGAGTTCGCGGACGTTCCCCGGCCATGTATGCAGGAGAAAGAGTTTTTCAACATCTGATGAAACCGCCTTGATCTTTTTTTTGAATTTATGGTTGAATTTCTCAATCATATGACTGGTCAGCAGCGAGATATCATCCTTGCGTTCTCTGAGCGGAGGCAGGTTGAGCTGGACAACTTTTAATCTATAATAGAGATCCTTGCGGAATTGTCCGGTTTCCATTTTTTGGGCCAGGTTCTTGTTGGTTGCCGCAACGATACGGACATCCACCCATTGTGGTTTGGAGCTCCCTACCTGCTCAAACGACATAGTCTCGATGACTCGCAGCAGTTGCAGCTGCATCTTCGGAGAGATATCCCCGATTTCGTCCAAAAAAATGATGCCGCCATCAGCCAGTTGAAACCTGCCGATCTTGTTCAGGATTGCACCGGTAAAAGCTCCCTGGACGTGGCCAAAAAGCTCGCTCTCCAGAATGCTGTCAGCAAGGGCTCCACAATTGACTTTCACCAGCGGCTTGTCATGACGATCACCTGCACTGTGCAGGGCCTCGACAACGAGCTCTTTTCCTGTACCACTTTCGCCCATGATTAAAACTGTCGTCTGCACCTCCGCCAGCGCTTTGATCAGGTCTTTTACTTGCTT
Organism: Desulfobulbales bacterium; assembly: GCA_038204235.1. GTDB lineage: Bacteria > Desulfobacterota > Desulfobulbia > Desulfobulbales > Desulfocapsaceae > Desulforhopalus_A. The sequence goes on along the minus strand of JBBRDD010000029.1, from coordinate 15,121 downwards.
CATCTGCATACTGGTGCCGATCAATCGATTGAAGGCTCGGTCCTCCTTGACATTCTGTTCCAGATGGTACAGCCGGGTTTCGTCGCGCAGGACCATGACGCAGCCGGTAAAAAGGTTCATGTGATCGATCAGGGGTGAGCCACTGATGCTGATAATCTGCTTCCGCATGTCTTTCCGTCGGCACTCGATATGGCGCAGCCCTACCGCTTTTCTGGTGGTCAGGATTTCCTTTAAAACATCGACACACGAGCCGCCGCAACCCCCGATCATCGTCCTTAGCAATCCCCCGGGAGCATCATCTGTTCGGAAGCCGCAAAGCTTTATTGCTGCGGCGTTGACATTCACCACCCGCATATGTTCATCCACGGTAATGATACCGTCTCGCACGCTTTTGAAAATCGTCTCAACATTAGAACTACAACGATCTTTTTCGTCGGACAGCTGTTTGTGGCGAAATGCGAAACGGGCAGCTTTGATCAACTCGTTCTGGCGAATCGGTTTGACAATATAGTCAAGCGCTCCAAGTCTGAGAGCTTCTGTCGCCGTATCAACGCTTGGTGCCCCGGTTATGATGATGACCTGGGCATTGGGATTTCCTTTTTTTATGGTGCGCAGCAGGTCAATGCCGGATTTTCCCTCCATGATGATATCGATAAATAAAAGATCAAATTTTGCATTAGTCATCAAGGCAACAGCCTCACCATAATTTGCCGCTGTAGTTATGTCATACCCTTCCTCGGTGAGAAAAGATCGGAATGTAAATCGGATACTTTCCTCATCATCGACAACCAGAATTTTTTTTGTCATAGCTATCTCTGTTTTTGCTAAGCGAAGAATATCACCAAGACCCTTCTGCTCAAAACGAGAGGTTTTTTAAAAAATCTCGTCTATCCGAGTTTATTGGCATATTGGGCGGGAAAATTAACCGTCACTTCGGTATACTCACCGGCGATGCTGTCGATATCAATGGTTCCTCTATGGTTTTCAACAATTCTGCGGCTGATTGTTAGACCCAGACCAGTACCTTTGCCTTTCGGTTTGGTCGAAAAAAATGGATCAACAACTTTTTCAAGTTGCTCGGGTGGTATGCCGGTTCCATAATCTTTGAAACAGGTTCTCACCACTATATCGTCGCTGGTTGAGACAATACTTACATCAATATCCAGCTTCTTCTGGTCCCCGCTCTGTGGATATTTTTCGTTCAAAGCATAGCGACTGTTGTTGATAATGTTCAGAAAAACCTGCTCAATTTCCTGGCCGATGGCTGATACCGGAAAGAGGTTTTCTGCCATGTTGACGGAGAGTGCAATGCCGTCTTTTTTTAACTGAGCGCCGGTCAGTGTCAGTGATTCCTGAAGCAGTTCTCTGATGCTGACTAAGCTCTTCTTTTCGTTTTCTCGTCGAGAAAAAGAGAGCAGGCTGGCAACGATTGCGGCAATCCGATCTCCTTCTTTAATTATTCGGTTGGCTATTGTATTGAGTGGATCTTCTTTCTTTGTTTTGTTGACCAGTATCTGGCCGTAGTTAATGATGCCGTTAATGGGGTTGTTGATTTCATGAGCGACGCCGGCGGCCAGTTCTCCAAGTGCAGCAAGACGCTCAGAGCTGATCGCCATTGCCAGGGCGGCTTTGCGTTCGGAGATGTCTTGACGGGAAACCACCACCTTGTTTTGACCATTGTTGTCGACAAACGGCGTATAGGTATGCTGGAAGCTACGACCTGAGAGGGAGTCAAACTCGAAACGCTGGATTTTCGCAGATGCAAAGGCCTTTTGCATAAAGCAGTCGTCACAGGGCTCATCTTTGTCACGAAATACCTCGTAGCAATGGCATGGTTCTTTTCCTGCGGTATGTTTTTTCAACAATTCATTCTGATATTCCAAAAGGTAATGGTCATTAATGATACCAACACTTTCGAATTGATGAAAGAGGATGCTATGAAGGCGGTCGTGTTCTGATTGGAGTGCATGTTGGATCTTTTTCAGCTCGGTAATGTCCTTGAAGGCCTCTACGACGCCAATCATGCCATCGGCCCCCTCAAACCTTGAAACCGTGAGATTGCAAATGAGGACAGACCCGTCCGAACGGATTTTACTTACCTCGTAATCTGTTAATTCCCTTCCATCTATTACCTTCTGCAAGGGGCAATCCTCCTGATGGCACATGCCGCCGGCAAAGACTTCGAAGCATTTTTTACCAACCGCAACTTCCGGTGTTACTCCCGATAACTCGGCAAACGTCTCATTTATTTTTAAGATATTAAAGTTGCTGTCGATCAGTCGCATACCGACCGTGGCCGTTTGGAAAATCTGGTTTAATTCGGCATGTGCCTGATGGAGGGCCTGCTGCATTTTTTTCTGCTCGGAAATGTCGAAGAAGGCTTCCAGCAGGTGCGGCTTGCCTTGGTACTGGATTTCGGTCACGCTTTTAAGGATGGGAACGACCATTTTTTCTGTTGTGAGAAGTTCATGCTCGGAAAGGTCCATCCTTTGCCCCAGATCCAGGACAGGACATTGCCCTTTCTGGGTCTTACAAAGGTAATTGTGGCATACCTTACCCTGTAACCCGTTCGGGGGCGAGCCGATCAAATTTAATGCATTGTTGTTGGCGTAGGCAATCCGACGGGAATCACAATCGACCAGCACGATGGCCGCGGGGTTATTTTCTAAAATTCGCAGGGATTCTTTTTCACGTTCGATGAGGGCCATCTCAGTCCGCCTGAGCTGGTTGATGATATTCTGGCCATAAAGGCTGAAGATGATCAGCAGCGCCACAACAATCAGGCGCATCCAGATTTCATGACTATCAGGATATATTACATGTAATAAAAAAGGTCCTCTACCAAAGAAAAAACAGTGAACAGCGGACTCAATAAACCAATAGAGGATAACGAAAACAGCGCCTACCCATATAAGGTGGCTATAAATTCTTTCAAGTGCGTTTTCCCGTTTGATTTTCATAGAAAACTCCTGAGGGAAATCGGTTTGGATCGAAATTCAGCTGTTTGGGTTTCAAAAGAATCAGCCTTCATACGATCTTGATCGTACCGTATTAATTCAGCACAAACAAGGAGTTTTGCCCCCGCATCCTGTCGGACGTCTTTCGTCGATTAAGGGGATTAGGTTTCGTGATAAATGCGTGTCCTGGCTCATCTCTGTGCCATTCTTGTGTGTATGTTGTGGCACATTTATTTGAGTTTTGCTCCCACGGATCTCTTGTTTGAAGAAGATCCAAGTGTTAGAAATAACATTTAATTAAAAGATTTGGAGGGTCTGGGATGCCATGTGTCTGAGCATGTTGTGCAGGTAGCAATGCAACATCCAGGGAATGGGAAAAATACCATCAACCTGAGTATCAATTTCAGCAGGTTGGGGGAAACAAAATCGAGGTTGAACATCTGCTTGGTATACGCCTCGCTTTGTTCCAGGGAAATCTGCTATAGACTGCCTGTTGGCAGGGAGGCTGTAGCTGTACAGATTTGTTCAAAGGACGGGCTTTATTTGTTTTTCGCAACTACCCATACAGCATGAACGATTCCTGGAATATAGCCTAAGATTGTTAATATAATGTTAATCCAGAAATGTTTACCGATGCCAACCTGAAGGAATACCCCAAGAGGTGGCAGAATAATTGCGCATATAATCTTGATAAGTTCCATAGAGTTTCCTTCTTTTTTATACAAACCTGCTGCGAAACATGAAGAAGACCGCGCCGACCATGCATATACCTGCCCATAAATAGTCTAATTTTAAAGGCTCTTTGAGATACATTACTGAAAACGGGACAAAAACTGACAGCGTAATGACTTCCTGCAGTATTTTCAGTTGCCCCACGTTCAAAACGGTGTAGCCGATTCTGTTGGCTGGTACTTGTAAAAGATACTCCAGCAAGGCTATTCCCCAACTCACAAAAGCGGCAATAATCCACGGTTTATTACTTAATTCCTTAAGATGCGCATACCACGCAAACGTCATGAAAATATTGCTGCAAAAGAGTAAACCTATCGACATTACTATTGATCGCATACCTTGCCTTGCTGCATGAAATAATCTAATTCGGGCACCTCTCTAATGCTGCTCTTCATTTTTTTCGCCAAGTTTGCCCGGACCGGATTTAATGCCACATATCTCAAACATGCAATAGATATTTGTCCCTCTATTCCTGATTTATCTGTCAACCGACACTTTCTCAGTTTTGTCTTGAATACAGCCGACTCTATACGAATCAATAATGCCGATTATCCAGCAGATAACAAATATAGCCGATGCGATATCAATGAGATGGGCTCCACTTCCTGTTTCGATTGGTAGTTTTGAGACTAATTCGATAATTGCTGCTATATCCGGCTCGACAGATCCGTTCTGTATTTGCGCGACTATCTGTAATGCACTCTCTATCGTCTTTGAAATCATCAAGTAGATTCCAATGAATGAGGCGCTGATTAAAATGACACCGGAGATGTATTTCTTTAAGTACATATGCCCGACACCAGGAAATACAAAAGCGGATAATAGGGCGGCTTTCATTGACTTTTTCATTGATTGTTTACCCTGTAAAAAAAATCTTGGCGAAAGGAGACCTGAGCATGTCTATCTGCAGTTCCCGGAACTCCAGTTTCTCCTTGAGCGTGATTCGTACGGTTGAGGCAGGCCCATACTTCCATTTCTTCGTGACCCTCTCATGTAGCTGTCTTTTCCCTTTTTAAATCGATCAATCTGTCCACAGGAGGGAGATCGGCTAGTAGGAATGCAGCTCCGAATGCATCTGTTTTTTGCCATGTCTTTACAATAGTTATTGTCCGCCCCTATAACCCAGAGATTTTTTACGACACCATTAAACATTTTAGAATCCCAATTGTGTATGTAAATCGGAGCAGGAGCGGCAGGCGGAATTTTTCCATTATGGGAGACGGTTATTTATGGTCTGAGTGTCATCTCTTGGAAGATGGCACACTTTGTTTGGCACATATCTGTGTCGTGACACATAACCAGTCCTCACGCAACCCTGTTGCTACGTTGTCTCCTGTATAAAAAAATGAAACAATAGAAGAGGTAAGTCGACATTTCCTCCTAAATTTTGAGGAGGTCAGTCCTGTGGCATGTAATTTGTAATGATAAAGGCAGCGGGGGTGTTCTCCTGTGAGCGCTGTAACCAAAAAACAAAACGCCTGTACGCTGACAAAGGGAGAAGGAGTAGTTTTTTCAGTTCGGCTATAACCGATAGCGATGACGATTGATAGGCCATATTTCATTGTAATTTCTGCGGGTACACGCTTGGTCACTTGTACGAAGAATCTTTACATTTTAAAATGGGAGGGGAAAATGAAAAAGGTACTACGAAGCTATGTAGTTATTTGTTGCTGCCTTTTGCTGCCAACGGTCGGAGTGGCCGGTAAAGGGTATATGGGCGGAGCGGGTAAAGTTTCCGTTGTGGAAGAACCGGTAGTAACCGAAACCAGCGAGAGCGAAGGAGGTGTGCCTGATACGGTCGAGGGACCGCTCAACGACAAAAAGTCCGCTTCCGGTAAACTGTTCGGTGATCTGTACAAACTTCTCAGACAGCGGGGAGGAGTGGGTGATAGCAAACTAGTGCCGCAAGTTGATGGTGATGGTGTACCGATAATCGGTTTACAACCTCCTGACAGTTTTTTTCTTCAGGGCATCCAGCTGTTTGATGAGTCGAATTCTGTAACTGGCGGCGAGCCGATCCTGACGGTTGTCGATCCGCCGGGAAGTGTGAATAATTACAAAGATTATGGCTGGTTTGCTGTAGAAATCGGTACAAATGACTACGGAGATCCAATCTATGCAGTGGCACAGTCACCCTATCCTGCCCAATGTGTACAACCGGTGGCAAGTTATGAGCGCTGGGGGGACATCAGTGAAAAGACAGGCCTCACCAAAAACCGCTTGCCAATGGTGATTACCTATGACGCCACCTGGGGGCGTAGTGAGTGTGAGGTGGGGGAATTATTGGGAACCCCGACAGTTAATGTTGAAACAGGAGACATTACTTTTACCATCAACGAGTATTTCGTTAAACCGTGTCTAAGTGAGGACGGGTCCACCATAGATGGTGCAGTTTGTACCTGGGAGGATCCCGTAAACGGCGTGGTCAGTTATCCGCATGGCATTCGTTGGGCCGACCTTCTCGGCGAAGTCCACTTCGGGCGGCTGAATATTAGTCGTTCTCCGGAAGCAGTCCTCCAGGCTGCTTTTGATGAGGCAATAAACAATATCAACAGTCCAGATACCACCTCTATCAAGATTGATCCGGCCGGGCGCTTGTTATTGACCAAAGAGGTTTATGATGAAAATAAGGTAGATCCAGCAACTGGATTGCCTGTAAAGATCGGCACCGTCGAGAAAGCCATCGACTCGCCTCTTGAAAATATTGCCTTGTATGTCAAGCTGATGCAGGATGGCCACCTGGTAACTCCTGGTGACGAGCGTACCCCTATAGACCGTTCGAAAAATGGTGGAATTCCGTTATGGAAGTTGCTTGGAATGACAGATGGTCCGGCTGCCGCTGCACTGCGGCCGACGATAGACATTGATAAAATGAAATATTGGGGATTGCAAGCATTGGTGATCCCAGAAGATGACACCGAAACATACTGGACCTTTTATAAGTGCATTGATGCGGACAATACGGAACACGATTGTCTTGTTTGGAGCGATGATCCAAAGAACCCTGAACTGATAGGCGAGTGGGTTGCGAATCCTCTCGTGGTCGATCGGATCCTTAAAACAGTAGCAGACCAACAAGAATGCCCGAAAGAGCTTCTTAATGGAGAAACAATATACCTTTGCGAAGGACCCTTCACTGGTATCACTACAAATGATGCTGGCGCCCCAGACGCCACCGACCTCAATTTTGCTGCCGCGTTCCTGGCTGCAGCGGCTGACAAGACAGGGGGCATCGACGTTGACATGGTGGTTTACCTCAATTCCATCCTGGGAATCAATAAAGTAGTCGGCTATAGTGAGTATGATGTTGATGGTAATCCCAGTAAAGAGGCTATCAACTATGAGGAGAACCCGATTTATTTTAACTACAGCGCAGTAAACAGCTACAACCGAACTAACACCTTTGGTGTTGGCGCTCGAGGTCAGGCAGTTGGAGGCACTGGTGGCAATGGATTGGTCCCAACCTACGACGGCAAAGTAACAGTTTTGTGGGGGGGGGAATCCTCAGGAGTCTGGGCAGAAACGGCAATACCTCTTCTGGATCGGAGATTGCCCTGGGGTTACGTCGTGTGGGGTGTTCAAAATGGTACTGTTCTCAATACGCTTGGAGTCGACAACATCCAAGGTTTTACCCAGCAGGCAGACGACGACCTGAGTGTTGTTGATTTTATTCACACCTATCAGATTCCCGGTCTGCGTTAGATCTATTATGGTTTTTAACCAAAGGGGGGGAGTTGTTCCGCCAGAAGCATAATCTGGTATTGAATCCACCATTAACGAAATGACAGAGCGGGCGTGCTTTTGCCCGCTCTGTCATTTTGAAGTGGAATAATATTTAAATTACACGGCAACCGTGAGTCTTCGCGCTTGTGGTGTGTCTACTCTTTGTTCCTGTAATGATCTGATACCTTAAACTGTAAAAAGGATACTTCCCATGAACAACCTGATACTGCCAAGCGAGGTGTTGCTGTGAAATCGATTATTGCAGGGTTGATCGTGCCTTGTGCGATTCTTGCCTCTTGCTCGACCCATTATTATGAGATAAACGGGCAGGAGGTAACTCTGTATCTCGAAAAACCCCAGGCCAAAGATGTATCTTTGTTCTGTTCGATGGATGACTTTCAACGGACGAAAGTCGAAAAGCAGAATGGTGTCTGGGAACTGACCTTGCCGGCACATAAAGCTTTTAAATATTTTTACCGGGTTGACGGTGAAATTTTTCTCCCTTCGTGTGCTTTGAAGGAAAAAGACGATTTTGGCACGGAAAACTGTATTTTCGAGCCCCAAAAGTAACTTTCTTAGGCATCATACTTTATTCAGGAAACTGAAATGGGCATAAGGCTGGGTGTGGTCCTGATACTTTCCTGTGCTGGTTTCATTGCCGATGACTATGCTGCAGCTTACCGTGCCGTCCAGGGTGGCAACTGATCCAGATCATGATTCTTTTTCTGGATTGATAGCTCCTTTATCGATCTGGCTGCGAGAAAAAATGTCCGTCCTGTAGGGGCTTTGCCCCAGGCAGCTCCCACGGTTTTTGACAGTTTGGTAATCGGCTTCTTTGGGGGCTATTCCGCCTCCGTCGTTGTCAATATATCCCTCTGATACCCCGCCAGATACCACTTCCACGCTCTGCGCATCATGTGGCCAGACAGAAAAACACAGTCCAGACTCTGCATGAGACTGAGGGGATTATTTGTTGACACCCTGCGGTCCATCGAGAACCACGCCCAATCCCCGCTGTCCAGAAAAACTCAACCAGGACAACCCATCACGAGAAATTAATATTTCAGGATATGTTAAGCAATTTCTCCTTCGGCGAGAGGCGCTTGCTGTTTCTGCAGGCCGGCAGTAACCTGCTTCGACCAACAAAAACGTTATGCAAACCTATTAAAAATTACAAAAATGTATCATAAGTTCATGTTGGGACCAGGTTTTTTATCGTAAGTGAATGACGATAAGTAATAGGTATTATTGATATATGTTAATTATTGCAGTCGATGGCACTCCTTTTGCTCAATAGAGTTAAAGTCGTAACGATTACCTAACTATTTTATCAGAAAAACCTGTCAACAACAGTGAGGAGGTAAAATTAGAGTGATGCCAGGAGCATTTCGCAAAAAGAATATCAACCGATGGATGCAGGGACCGTCTGCATCCGGCGTCGGTATATTGATGTGCAGAGTCATCATAGAGGCAGCCGTCCTGCGCCCCGGCAGGCTGTCCCCAGGAGGATCGGGTAATGAAATTTGTAACCGCAATAATTAAACCCTATAAATTGATAGGTGTCCGAGAGGCCCTCACTGCCATCGGTGTCAGTGGCTTGACTGTGACTGAAGTCAAAGGATTTGGACGCCAGAAAGGTCATACCGAAATCTATAGAGGTGCAGAATATATTGTTGATTTTGTACCTAAAGTAAAAGTTGAAGCCGCCATTGCCGATGATCAGTTAGACCAGGTCATCGAAACAATAACAAAGGCTGCTCACACGGGTAAGATCGGTGACGGCAAGATTTTTGTGTACGATCTCGAACAAGTAATGCGTATCCGCACCGGAGAAACCGGTTTTGATGCAATCTGAACCTTGAGAGGACATGCTTCCATGAAAAACGCTATTAAATATCTTCTAACCTTAGTCTTTGTGGTGTTCGCCGTTCATCTTGCCGGTGATGCCTTTGCTCTTGATGCTCCCGTCCCCAATAAAGGGGACACTGCCTGGATGCTCGTTTCGACTGTCCTGGTTACTCTTATGACCATTCCCGGCCTGGCTCTATTTTATGGTGGCCTGGTTCGGACCAAAAACATGCTTTCAGTACTGATGCAGGTCTTTACGGTTTTTTGTCTCTGTGTTGTCCTTTGGGTCATCTACGGCTACAGTCTTGCTTTTACCGAAGGAAATGCCTTTTTCGGGGGGTTCAGTAAAGTTCTGCTGATGGGGGTAACTGTTGATTCGGTTGCCGCAACTTTTAGTAAAGGCGTCGTTATACCTGAATTCGTATATATCTTTTTTCAGGCCACCTTTGCGACTATAACCCCGGCGCTGATTCTCGGAGCTTTTGCCGAACGGATGAAATTTTCCGCAGTGCTTGCCTTTATTACCTTGTGGTTCACTTTTGCTTATCTGCCGATGGCGCATATGGTCTGGTTCTGGGCAGGTCCAGACGCTTATACTGATGCGGATGCCGCGGCAAAGGTAGGAGCGACGGCTGGTTTTCTCTTTCAGAAAGGAGCAATAGATTTTGCAGGTGGTACGGTTGTTCATATCAATGCGGCTATTGCCGGCCTGATCGGTGCATTTATGGTGGGTAAACGGGTAGGTTATGGCAAAGAATCCATGGCGCCGCATAGCCTGACTATGACCATGATCGGTGCGTGTCTTCTCTGGGTTGGCTGGTTTGGTTTCAATGCCGGATCCAATCTCGAGGCTACGGGTCTTGCTGCCCTTGCCTTTGGCAATACCATGACTGCGACTGCTGCAGCTGCATTGTCATGGCTCTTCACTGAGTGGATGCTTAAAGGAAAGCCGTCAATGCTCGGGGCTGCATCTGGCGCGGTTGCCGGTCTTGTTGCAATAACCCCGGCGTGTGGTTGGGTAGGTATAGGTGGTGCACTGGTTATCGGTTTGGCTGCTGGTGTTGTCTGCCTGTGGGGGGTAAATGGTCTGAAGCGTATTTTCGGGGCTGACGATGCTCTCGATGTCTTTGGTGTGCATGGCGTTGGCGGTATCCTTGGCGCTCTGCTGACCGGGATTTTTGCCAATCCATCCCTGGGTGGCGTGGGCGTTTACGATTACGTAGCCAACAAAGTAGCTGTTTATTCAACGATGGATCAAATGATCAGCCAGATCTGGGGTGTCGGCATGACCATAGTCTGGTCCGGTATCGTCTCTATCGTCGCCTATAAACTGGTAGATATGGTTATTGGGTTAAGAGTCCCGGAAGATCAGGAGCGGGAGGGACTGGATATCACCAGCCATGGGGAGTCTGCTTATAAATATTAATCGTTAGGATTGCCTTAGGCTAAAATGGCCCCCCATTCGGTTTAGTGCCGAAGCTGGGGGGCTTTTTTCTTTTGCGCCTGAAAAAGCTTTGCGAGGTAAAAGACTGGTTGTATCGGCCAAACGAGTGACCGAGCTGCGCCTTTGAGAATGCGGGTCAACGACAATCTCGGTGACTGAAAGGATTCCGCAGGGTTCCAGGGCACCAATTATTTCCTTTAAAGCCGTTTCCTGGTTCGGAATCTCACTCAGTGCTGCAAAGCGCCAGACAACTGAAGAGAAAGGGGTTAATCCACCAGCCGCAAGAATTGTACGACAAAGTGTCCTCATTGTTTCTTGCTAGATTAAGATGGTGGGATAACTCGTTCATATTATTTGCTTGGATCTGGTTTTTGGGGGTTGAGCATTAGGTTCTGAAGAAGTATTCTCTTATCGCCAAATTAAGTTGTTAAAATTATCCGGAACTTCAAGTGACAATTTTTTGTGAAAAATGACGTATTTTGTCACCCGAATCTGACTTGTTGACAAAATAACCGCTTCCGGCAGTCCGTGGAACCAGATGGCAAAAAAACAAACACCGTCGCTTTGCCTAGCTTATAAGCCACTCGTCCTGCAGAAATGGTTTTTTTTGGTAAGCAACGAGACTGTGGCATAATTTTTGTAATTGAAATCATCAAAAGAGGGCTGAATAAAACTTTTCAGTGTTGCCGGCATGAATGTCCGTGACAACTGAAGCGGCAACCTGGTTTGCCGGAACCAAACTGCGAGGTTATCAATGAGTGAGTTGGTAGTAATTATTTCAGAGTATTACCTGTATGTTTTGACTGGTGTAATATCGTTGATTGTCATTATATATTTTGTAAAGCAGAACAGTGAAGAGTTCCCCTATCCAGCCGAATGCTTTAACTGCAATAACCCCTCCTGCAAGGGATGCACCTGTCTCCCGCCGCATAAACGGCTCACTCATCAGAAGAGATCTAGGCCGGTCGTCTCGCAGCCTGTCCCCTGTTTGCAGCGAGTGGAGGTCAATGTTCAAGAGCAAGGCGGTCAGCGTTCCAGCGAAAAACAAAATTATTAAGAATTGACACGGTAACAGCCATGCATCGATAATGCATGGCGGGCAGCCCTAAAAATTTGAAAAGAGGGGGTGTTTTTACTCCCAAGTCATTTGGGTATGAGGTTATTCATCCTGTCAGCCAAACATATCCGCATCTATATGCAGTTCGCGCATTTTACGATACAGGGTTGAGCGATCAATATTGAGAATACGGGACGCTTTCGCCTTGTTGCCTCCAGCTTTTTTTAAGGCTGCCAGTATCTTTTCAGTGGTTTGTTTCTCCTCTTTTATGCGAGTGACCTGATGGGGAAGATTTCCAGACTTCTCTTCAGTTACGCTGATTTCAGGAATGATTTGGGGCTGGTCTCTCTTGCTTTTGCCCAGCATTTCATCCGGTAGATCATCCGAAGAAATTGTCGTGCCCTGACAGAGGATACAGGCCCGTTCCATTGCATGTTCAAGTTGTCGTACATTTCCCGGCCACTCATACAGGCACAGGTGCACCAGGGCCTGTTCGGATATGCCGGTAATTTTTTTGTGTAATTTTTGGGCAAATCGACCAATGAAGTATTCAGTAAGCAGGGGGATGTCGCCCTCACGTTCTCTGAGTGGGGGAAGGTGGATGTCAATAATCAACAGGCGAAAGTATAAATCTTCCCGAAAGCTGCCGGCCTTCACCTTGTCTTTAAGGTTGACATTGGTTGCGGCGACGACCCTGACGTCGACCTGTAGTTCTTTATCGCTGCCAACAGGATAAAAGGTCTTCTCCTGCAGAAAGCGCAACAGGCGCAGTTGCATGGTCATGGAAATATCACCGATTTCGTCAAGAAACAACGTGCCACCATCTGCCTGGAGAATTCTTCCCATACGGTTTTCTTCGGCCCCGGTGAAGGCGCCTTTTTTATGGCCGAATAATTCACTTTCAAGAAGGGTATCGGTCATTGCCGTGCAGTCAACCATGATCAGCGGCCGATTGCGTCGGGGGCTTTCCTGGTGCAGGGCGTGCACAGCCAGCTCCTTGCCGGTGCCGCTTTCACCGGTTATAAGTACGGACGTATCTACCCGGCCAATATTTTCAAGCAGCAGATAGACCTTTTGCATGGTCGCACTGGCACCAAGCATCTTGTGAAAATGGTTCCTTTTCTGCAATTTTTTCTGCTTTTTGGGAGTCATGTCTCTTAGTACCAGTACCGCACCAGCTGATTGTCCCGTTCCATTGTCCAGCGGGGAAATGCAGATGCTGAGGACCTTGCAGGTTCCTTCCAGAAACAGCTCAACCCGGTGATCGGTCAGCTCAATGCCGGTTTTCAGCACCTTGGCCACATTTTCTGTCAACTGTATCAGCTCCTCTTTTTGACTGACACTGTGGAGATTTTCGCCCTCTCGGAGTTCGGGTTGTAATGTACCAAAAAGTAGACTCGCAGCATGATTCATCTTCAGGATACGCATGTCATGATCCACGGAAATAATGGAGTCGGAAACGCTCTTAAACAGGGTTTCCAGAAAGTGGCGATAGCGTTCCCGGGTCAGTTCCGCTTCTCTTTTACCCTGCTCGAGATGGTACTGACGAATAGCCAGTCTTGTCGTTTTGAGCAGCGCCTCTTTTTCAACAGGTTTTGGCAGATAATCGAATGCTCCCAGCCGGACAGCTTCCGAAGCTGTCTCCACCTCGGGATAGCCGGTTACGATGACCACCGGACAAGTGACGCCCAATTGCCTGAATCGTTTGAGTAGTTCGATACCGGAATGGCTTTCCAGAACGATATCGCAAATAATGAGATCAAACATCCGCGACGATACTTCCTTCACCGCTTCCTCGAACGAACCAACGGCAATAACGGTCGTGTAGCCTGCACGTTTTAAGAAAATACTGAAGGTGTTTCTGAGGCTGACTTCATCGTCGACAATAAGAATTGCTGCTTCTGTTGCTGCTGTTTCCGTCATTATTTATCCTGTGGTCCTGAAGTTACTTTATCGCTCATTTGTAGGTGTTCATATCCCTGAAAACTACAACCGCTCCGGTGAGCATGCCGTGGTCCTTGATGGGGGTGCTGACATATTCCACCGGGAAACTGGTGCCGTTTTTACACCAGAAAATGTCTCCGGTCTTATAGTGGACCAGGCCGTCCCGGTAGGCCATATAAATAGGGCAGCTCTCCATGGGATGAGCCGTGCCGTCCGGAAGAGTGTGATGGATAAGTTCATGGTGGGTGTTGCCAATGAGGTCCTCGGCCTCCCAGCCAAGCATTAATGAAGCGGCTTTATTCATGAAAACAACTCTTCCCTGATTATCAAGGCCAAGAATGCCTTCCCCGGCGCAATCCAGGATCAGGTGCAACTGTTTCTGCAAGCCACGAACTTCTTCTTCTACCTGGATTCGTTCAGCGATTTCCCTGTTTAATGCACCGTTAACCCTTTGCAGTTCAAAAGTCCGTTTTTCGATTGCTTCATCAAATTTGGCCTGGATGGTCTGGTATTCACGCTTTTCGGCAGCCAGTTCTTTTTTCAGGTTCGTGGTGATAGTTTGCTGTTGTTTGGTCGCATGTCGCATGGTGAGGATTGCTGACAGCAAAAGAGCAGGAGTCAGCAGACATATTGTTATTAACATCGTTTTCATGCCGGTGGCATGATCGAGAAGACCCAGAAGGGCGACGAGGCTGGCAAAAACAATAAATTCACCTGTCAGCATCAGCCATGGCGATAGCTTTTTCATTATTATCCTTTGTCAGTCTGTATCGGCAAATCGATTATAAACCGAGTCCATTCACCCAGTTTGCTCCGCACTCTGATATACCCGCCATGGTCTCTTACCAGGCCATGACTGATGCTGAGGCCCAGCCCGGTTCCTTCTCCTTTAGGCTTGGTGGAAAAAAACGGGTCGAAAAGTCGGTCGAGGATTTCAGGTTCGATACCGACGCCATAATCGGTGAAGGTTAGTCTGATGGACTGGTTTTCCGCTTGTTGGTGCAGCACCCCTTTTATTTCCAGCCGTTTTTCGGGGCAAGGTTTCGGGTATTTTTTGTTGAGGGCAAACCGGGCATTGCTGATCAGATTCAGCACCACCTGCTGCAACTGCTGCTCATTGCACATAAGGGGTGGCAGTGAGTCGGCCAGATCTACTGAACAGATGATTCCGTCCTTTTTTAAAAGATGATCGACCAGTTGCAGGCTGTTGGCAATTATTTTTTTGATTGCAGAGGGGGCAAGGATCTCTTCCCGGCGGCGGGCAAAGTCCAGTAATTTTGAGATAATTCCTGCGGCCCAGCTCCACCATGCGCTCACGCAAGGGGCGCAGGCGCACCAGGTCAAATTCGGTGTCGCTGTAGGTGCTGCCAACACGCTTGGCCTGTGCTGGGGTCAGCACGCGGTAGGTGCCGATCA
>JBBRDD010000028.1:0-33765 GCA_038204235.1 Desulfobulbales bacterium | reverse complement strand
GACGATTCCTGGTATATAGCCGAAGATCGTTAATATAATGTTAATCCAGAAATGTTTTCCTATGCCAACCTGCAGGAATACTCCTAAAGGTGGCAGAATAATTGCGCATATAATTTTGATAAGTTCCATGTAGTTCCTCTTTTTTATTATACAAACCTGCTGCGAAACATGAAGAAAACGGCGCCGACAAGGCAGAGACCGGCCCATAAATAATCTAATTTTAACGGCTCTTTGAGATACATTACTGAAAATGGGACAAAAACGGAAAGTGTAATTACTTCCTGCATTATTTTCAACTGGCCCACGCTTAAAACGGTGTAGCCAATTCTATTGGCCGGGACTTGCAGGAGATATTCCAGCAGGGCGATGCCCCAGCTTACAAAAGCGGCAATTATCCACGGTTTATTGTTCAACTCTTTGAGATGTGCATACCAGGCAAACGTCATGAAAATATTGCTGCAAAAGAGTAAACATATTGAAATTATTAATGGTCGCATACCTTTCTCTGCTGGGTGAATTCATCTGGTTTGGGGGCCTCTCACGTGCTGCTCCGGAGCCTCTTTGTCAAGTTGCCCGGAGCGGATTTAATTCCACAGATCCCGAACGTGCAATACAAATCTGTCCGTCTCTTTCTGATTTATCTATCAAACCCGCGTTTCATTTTTTTCTCGAACAGAGCCGACTCTGTAAGAATCAATAATGCTGATTATCCAGCAAATTATAAATATAGCCGAAGCAATGTCGAATAGATACGCTCCGCTTCCTGGTTCGATCGGTTGTTTTGCGACTAAATCTATAATTGCTGCTACATCTGGCTCGACAGATCCGCTCTGTATCTTTTCGGCTATCTGCAAAGCGCTCTCTACCGTCTTTGCAAACATCGAGTACATTCCAAACAACGAGGCGCCCATTAAAATGACGCCCGAAATATACCTCTTTAAATACATATGCCCGACACCAGGAAATACCAATGCTGATAGTAGGGCGGCTTTCGTTGACTTTTTCATTTTTTTACCCTGTAAAACAGCAACAAATTAACAATTCTTTGCTCTCATAATGAGATGCCATCTTAACTCCTTCTTTCAATGGATTTGAATGAGACTTGCAGTTCCTGCCTGGCCCTTTTCCCTCCTGCGATTTTATCAGGAAGTGGTCTCTAATCCGCCCTTGGCAAGTACATGAATAACGCGCCTGTCTGCAATAAGGACAAGAGGTCAATCAACTCCGATGAAAACTATTTGAGGTTTAAATTTTATACGTCCTCCGCATTAACCAATGCACTCCGATGGTTGTCCCGCCGGCTCCGAACCTCGGGCAATCGATCGGTGTTTCCAGCAATGCCGATCCGAATGATTTTTTTTGCTGTGTCTGTACAATAGTTATTGTCCGTCACAAGGACTCTGAAAATTTTACGTCACCATTAAAGATTTATAAATTCAAATTGTGTGAAAAAGAGAATGAGTGTTCCTTGGTAATTATCAAATTTGGTGCCGCCGTTCTGACTGTAGTCGCCGACAAGACCTGAGTGTGATTAATTTTATTCACACCTAACAAATTCCCGTTCTGCGTTAGAGCTATCGTTTGTTTTGTCAAAAGGTGGGAGTTGTGCCGTTTGAGGCATAATCTGGTATTGTAAACGTAATTAACCAAAACACAGAACGGGCGGTACTGTTTCGCCCGCTCTGTGTTTTGGAAATGGATTACTGTTCAGAACACGCTGCAACCGTCAGGATTCACGCTTATAGTGTGACTACACTCCATTTCGGCCATGAATTGATACCTTAAACCGCGAACAGGACACACTCTGTGAACAACTTTATACTGCCAAGCGAGGTGTTGTTGTGAAATTGATAACTTCAGGGTTCATCGTCTCTTGCGCGATTCTTGCCTCCTGCTCGACCCATTATTATAAAATACACGGGCAGGAGGTAACTCTGTACCTCGAAAAACATCAGGCCAAAGATGTATCGTTGTTTTGTTCGATGGATGACTTTCAAAGCAAGAAAGTCACAAAGCAGAACGGTGTATGGGAGATGACCTTGCCGGCACATAAAGCTTTTAAGTATTTCTACCGGGTTGACGGTGAAATTTTTCTCCCCTCATGCCCATTGAAGGAAAAGGACGATTTTGGCGCGGAAAACTGTATTTTCGAGCCCCAAAAGTAACTTCCTCAGGCATCATACTTTATTCAGGGAACTAAAATGGCCTCAGGGGGAGGGGCGTGATCCTGATACCTGCCTGTGTCTGTTTCATTGCCGATATTTTCCTGCATCGGACATTCTGTTCAAGTATCGAAATACCTGCCGTTATGATCCCACCTGCAGAATAAGCCGCATTGCTTAAGTTCAACCGCTTGATGCCGGTAATATATTCAAATTTCACTGTCTGCGTAATCATAGTTATGTGTCGCCATTTAATCTGTCTTTCATGATTATCCGCAATTTTTCCTTCGTTGTGATTTCTTCGTTTGTCCCTGACTCTGTGTGCTGTCCGGGCAGAAAAAGATGGAGAGGGGAATCGAGCCAGTTTGCCTGGCTCGTCTCTCTCTCGTGGTTTGGTTGATGAGGCCTGCGATCCGAGCATTTGTGCTGCATGGGGCATCTCAGGGAGCGGGACAGTGATTTGCTGCCGGGAATGGTTGTGGATCTGCAATACCAGTTGGAAAAACTGAGCCGGAACAACCCATCGCGAGTAATTAATATTTCAGGAAATGTTAAACACGTTCGCATTCGGCGAGAGAAACTTACCGTTTCTGCAGGTAAGCAGCAATCTGTTTTTGACCAACAAAAACGTCATGTATTTCTGATAAAAACTACAAAAATGTATCATTTTTTATATTGACTTCGGGGCTATTGTCGTCTGTTTATATAGGTAAGTATCAAATATATATAGAATATATATATTACTCCAGTCGATGGCATTCCTTTTGCTCTCTAGAGTTAGAGTAGTAACAATTACCTAACTATATTATCAGAAAAACCTGTCAACGACAGTAAGGAGGTAAAATTAGAGTGATGCCAGGAGCATTTCGCAAAAAATATCAACCGATGGATGCAGGGACCGTCTGTATCCGGCGTCGGTATATTGATGGGCAGAGTCATCATAGAGGCAGCCTTCCTTCGTCCAGGCAGGTTGTCCGCAGGAGGATCGGGTAATGAAATTTGTAACCGCAATAATTAAACCCTATAAACTGATAGGTGTCCGCGAGGCCCTCACTGCCATCGGTGTTAGTGGCTTGACTGTGACTGAAGTCAAAGGATTTGGCCGTCAGAAAGGTCATACAGAAATCTATAGAGGTGCAGAATATATTGTTGATTTTGTGCCTAAAGTAAAAGTTGAAGCCGCCATTGCCGATGATCTGTTACCCCAGGTCATCGAAACAATAACAAAGGCTGCTCACACGGGTAAGATCGGTGACGGCAAGATTTTCGTGTACGATCTCGAACAAGTAATGCGTATCCGCACCGGAGAAACCGGTTTTGATGCAATCTGAACCTTGAGAGGACATGCTTCCATGAAAAACGCAATTAAATATCTTCTAACCTTCGTCTTTGTGGTGTTCGCCGTTCATCTTGCCGGTGATGCCTTTGCTGTTGATGCTCCCGTCCCCGATAAAGGTGACACTGCCTGGATGCTTGTTTCGACTGTCCTGGTATCTCTTATGACCATTCCAGGCCTGGCTCTATTTTATGGCGGCCTGGTTCGGACCAAAAACATGCTTTCAGTACTGATGCAGGTTTTTACGGTTTTTTGCCTCTGTGTCGTCCTCTGGGTCGTCTACGGCTACAGTCTTGCCTTTACCGAAGGTAACGCCTTTTTCGGGGGATTCAGCAAAATTCTGTTGATGGGAGTAACCGTTGATTCGGTTGCCGCCACTTTCAGCAAAGGCGTCGTTATACCTGAATTCGTATATATCTTTTTTCAGGCGACCTTTGCGACTATAACCCCGGCGCTGATTCTCGGAGCTTTTGCTGAACGGATGAAATTTTCTGCAGTGCTGGCCTTTATTACCTTGTGGTTTACTTTTGCCTATCTGCCGATGGCACATATGGTCTGGTTCTGGGCAGGTCCGGACGCTTATACTGACGCGGATGCCGCACTGAAGGCAGGAGCGACGGCTGGTTTTCTTTTTCAGAAAGGAGCAATAGATTTTGCAGGTGGTACGGTTGTTCATATCAATGCGGCTATTGCCGGTCTGATCGGTGCATTTATGGTGGGCAAACGGGTAGGTTACGGCAAAGAATCCATGGCGCCGCATAGCCTGACTATGACCATGATCGGTGCGTGTCTTCTCTGGGTTGGCTGGTTTGGTTTCAATGCCGGATCCAATCTCGAGGCTACTGGTCTTGCTGCCCTTGCCTTTGGCAATACAATGACTGCGACTGCAGCAGCTGCATTGTCATGGCTTTTCACCGAATGGATGCTTAAAGGCAAGCCGTCAATGCTCGGCGCTGCATCTGGCGCGGTTGCCGGTCTTGTTGCGATCACCCCGGCGTGTGGTTGGGTCGGTATAGGTGGTGCGCTGGTTATCGGTTTGGCTGCCGGTGTTGTCTGCCTCTGGGGGGTAAATGGTCTCAAGCGTATATTCGGGGCTGACGATGCTCTCGATGTCTTTGGTGTGCATGGTGTTGGCGGTATCCTTGGCGCTTTGCTGACCGGAATATTTGCCAATCCATCTCTGGGCGGCGTGGGCGTTTACGATTACGTAGCCAACAAAGTAGCCGATTATTCAACGATGGATCAAATGATTAGCCAGATCTGGGGTGTTGGCACGACCATAATCTGGTCCGGTGTCGTCTCTATCGTCGCTTATAAGCTGGTAGATGTGGTTATTGGGTTACGAGTCCCGGAAGATCAGGAACGGGAGGGACTGGATATCACCAGCCATGGCGAGTCTGCTTATAAATATTAATCGTTAGGAGTTCTTAGAGTAAAATGGCCCCCCACTCGGTTTAATGCCGAAGATGGGGGGCTTTTGCTTTTTGAACCTGAAAAAGCCTTACAAGGTAAAAGACTGGTATTGTCGGATCGGGATGGACGGTAATCTTCATGAACCCTCTCCGTATTTATTTGGTATTATCAAGTTTTTTAAAATTAAGGATAAAGGCAATCCGGTTACCGGAAGAAGTCAGGTTTCTGAAACCTGTTTGTATCGGCCCAACGAATAACCTTGCTGTGTCTTTGAGAGTGCGGATCAAAGAGAACCTCGGTGACTGAAAGCATTCCGCAAGATTTCAGGGGCGGCATATATTTCAAAAGTGTCAGCCAAACATATCCGCATCTATATGCAGTTCGCGCATTTTTCGATACAGGGTTGAGCGATCAATATTGAGAATTCGGGACGCTTTCGCCTTGTTGCCTCCAGCTTTTCTTAAGGCTGCCAGTATCTTTTCAGTGGTTTGTTTATCCTCGCCTGTGAAGGTGAACTGGCGGGGGTGATTTTCTGATTCCTCTGCAGTATCGCTGATTTCAGGGACGGTTTGGGGCTGGTCGCTCTTGCTTTTGCCCAGCATTTCATCCGGTAGATCATCCGAAGAAATTGTCGTACCCTGACAGAGAATACAGGCCCGTTCGATTGCATGTTCGAGTTGTCGTACATTTCCCGGCCATTCATAGCGGCACAGGTGCACCAGGGCCTGTTCAGATATGCCGGTAATTTTTTTGTGCAATTTCTTGGCAAAGCGACCAATGAAAAATTCAGTAAGCAGGGGTATGTCGCCTTCGCGTTCTCTGAGTGGGGGAAGGTGGATGTCAATAATCAACAGGCGAAAGTATAAATCTTCCCGAAAGCTGCCGGCCTTCACTTTGTCTTTAAGATTGACATTGGTTGCGGCAACTACCCTGACGTCGACCCGAAGTTCTTTATCGCTGCCTACCGGATAAAATGTCTTCTCCTGCAGAAAGCGCAGCAGGCGGAGTTGCATGGTCATGGAAATATCGCCGATTTCATCGAGAAACAAGGTGCCGCCATCTGCCTGGAGAATTCTTCCCATGCGGTTTTCTTCGGCCCCGGTGAAGGCGCCTTTTTTATGGCCGAATAATTCGCTTTCCAGAAGGGTGTCGGTCATTGCCGTGCAATCAACCATGACCAGCGGTCTATTGCGTCGGGGACTTTCCTGGTGCAGGGCGTGCACCGCCAGCTCCTTGCCGGTGCCACTGGCACCGGTTATAAGCACGGACGTATCTACCCGGCCAATATTTTCAAGCAGCAGATAGACCTTTTGCATGGCCGGGCTGGCACCAAGCATCTTGTGGAAATGGTTCCTTTTCTGTAAATTTTTTTGCTTTTTTGGAGTCATGTCTCTTAGTACCAGTACCGCGCCGGCTGATTGTCCCGTTCCATTGTCTAGCGGGGAAATACAGATACTGAGTACCTTGCAGGTTCCTCCCAGAAACAGTTCAACCCGGTGATCAGTCAGCTCAATGCCGGTTTTCAACACCGTGGCCACGTTGTCCGTCAACTGTGTCAGCTCCTCTTTTTTACTTATACTGTGGAGGTTTTCGCCTTCTCGGAGTTCGGGTTGTAATTTGCAAAAAAGGACACTCGCAGCATGATTCATCTTCAGGATACGCATGTCATGATCCACGGAAATAATGGAGTCGGAAACGCTCTTGAACAGGGTTTCCAGAAAGTGGCGGTAGCGTTCCCTTGTCAGTTCCGCTTCTCTTTTACCCTGCTCGAGACGGTACTGGCGAATGGCCAGTCTGGTCGTTTTGAGAAGGGCCTCTTTTTCAACAGGTTTTGGCAGGTAATCGAATGCTCCCAGCCGGACAGCCTCCGAGGCTGTTTCCACCTCGGGGTAGCCGGTTACGATGACCACCGGACAGGTGACGCCCAATTGCCTGAATCGTTTGAGCAGTTCGATCCCGGAATGACTTTCCAGAACAATATCGCAAATAATGAGATCAAACATCCGCGACGATACTTCCTTCACCGCTTCCTCGAACGTACCGACGGCAAAAACTGTCGCGTAGCCCGCCCGTTTCAGGAAAATACTAAAGGTGTTTCTTAAGCTGATTTCATCGTCGACAATAAGAATTGCTGCTTCGGTTGTTGCTGTTTCCGTCATTATTTATCCTGGGGGCTGAAGTTGTTCAACTGCTCATTTGTAGGTGTTCATATCCCGAAAAACCACAACCGCTCCGGTAAGCATGCCGTGGTCCTTGATAGGGGTGCTGACATATTCCACTGGGAAACTGGTGCCGTTTTTACACCAGAACACGTCTCCGGTCTTATAGTGGACCAGGCCGTCCCGGTAGGCCATATAAATAGGGCAGATCTCCATAGGATGAGCCGTGCCGTCGGCAAGAGTGTGATGGATGAGTTCATGGTGGGTGTTGCCAATGAGTTCCTCGGCCTTCCAGCCAAGCATTAATGAAGCGGCTTTATTCATGAAAACAACTTTTCCCTGATTATCAAGACCAAGAATGCCTTCCCCGGCGGAATCCAGAATCAGGTGTAACTGTTTCTGCAAACCACGAACTTCTTCTTCTGCCTGGATTCGTTCAGCGATTTCCCTGTTCAATGCACCGTTTACCCTTTGCAGTTCAAAAGTCCGTTTTTCGATTGCTTCATCAAATTTTGCCTGGATGGTCTGGTATTCACGCTTTTCGGCAGCCAGTTCTTTTTTCAGGTTGGTGGTGATGTTTTGCTGTTGTTTTGTCGCATATCGCAGGGTGAGTATTGCTGATAGCAAAAGAGCAGGAGTCAGCAGACATAGTATTATTAGCATCGTTTGCATGCCGGCCGTATTATCGAGAAAGCCCAGAAGGGCGACGAGGCTGGCAAAAACTATAAATTCACCTGTCAGCAACATCGATGGCGCTAGTTTATTCATCATTATCCTTTGTCTGCTTGTATCGGTAAATCGATTATAAACCGAGTCCATTCACCCAACTCGCTCTGCACTCTGATATACCCGCCATGGTCCCTTACCAGGCCATGACTGATGCTGAGGCCCAGTCCGGTTCCTTCTCCTTTAGGCTTGGTGGAAAAAAACGGGTCGAAAAGTCTGTCGAGAATTTCAGGTTCGATACCTACGCCATAATCGGTGAAGGTGAGTCTGATGGACTGGTTGTCCGCTTGCTGGTGCAACACTCCTTTTATTTCTAGCCGTTTTTCGGGGCAAGGTTTCGGGTATTTTTTGTTGAGGGCAAATCGGGCATTGCTGATCATATTCAGCACCACCTGCTGCAGTTGCTGCTCATTGCACATCAGGGATGGCAGTGGGTCGGCCAGATCTACTGAACAGATGATCCCGTCTTTTTTTAACAGGTGATCAACCAGCTGCAGACTGTTGGTAATTATCTTTTTGATTGCTGAGGGGGCAAGGATTTCTTCCCGGCGGCGGGCAAAGTCCAGTAATTTCGAGATAATTCCGGCGATACGCTTGCCTTCACTGATGATATTGTGGAGATGGTCCGTTGCTTCCGGATCTTCCGGGGCATCGAGAATAATTTGTGCATAGTTGATGATGCCGTTGATGGGGTTATTGATTTCATGGGCAACACCGGAGGCAAGTTCACCAATCGCCGCCAGTTGAGCCGCTCGAATCGCTTCTGCACGCAGAACCTCCTCCGCGGTAAGGTTGCGGGCAACCAGCAGCGTGGCGTTGATCTCACCGTTTTCTTCAGCAAGCGGGCTGACGGTCAGCATATATGTGCCATGCAGACCATGCAGTTCGGTTTCCGATATCCGGGTTTGCTGGTGGCCGATCAACTGTTCCACCGGGCATTGGTTGCCGCGACTGTGGCCGCCATGGAGGATATCACAGATATTCTTGCCTATCACTTCAGTTCGGCGTTTTTTGGCGGCAGCGCAGGTAGCTGGATTTGCTTCAAGAATTCGATAATCATTGGAGACTACCAGGGCGGGATCCTGAATGGCGATGAAGATTTTCTCCCACCGCGCGGTAAACATGTTCAGCTGTTGGTCCGCTGCCAGGTTTTTTGTTTCATCGATTCCGAGCATCACCAGGCCAACCTTTCCCTGGTCGATATTATGTCGAATAGAACCGTGCCAGCTTATAAAGCGCTCTGTGCCTTCCTTGGTGAGGAGTGGCGCAGTAAAATTGATATTCAGCTGTGGGCCTCTCAGTGTTTCTGAGAAGAGCTGTTGGAATTCGAGTCTCCTGCGCGGTGAAATCATCACATCAACCCAGTATTTTTCAAGTATTTCCTGCTCCTTGTAGCCGGTGATCTGCTCGGCTCTCTTGTTGAAGGAGACTATTGTACCGCAGGGGCTGATGCTCACCATGAGCGCTTGGATAGAGTCGATAATTTCCTTGTTGAAATCCCGTTCGACCTTGAGTTTCAATGCAGTATCCTGGGAAAAGAGTGCCAGGGCTATATCGTCGATAACATGACAGATGAATTCATTCTTCAACTCACTGATGTTGATCTGTTTGCGGCAGTGCATTACTACAAAACCATAGATCCGATGCTGGTAGCCGACAGGCCAGACCATGCAATGAAGGCTGCAGGCATTTGTCCCCGGACATTCGTTTTCATCTAATTGCAACAATAATGGTGTGGTAAAGGATTGAAGATTCCCGTCAAAGCGTTTAACCAGGAGTTGGGCGAGACCGTTTCTTGGCGAAGAGTTTGCTTCTGGATTTGGCGGGGAGGAGGCAAACAAAACAAGGCTGCCTTTCTCCTTGTCGATATCTCCGGCCCAGACTCCATCGCAGTGAAAGGCGTCGGTAAGTATTTCGCAACATCGCTGGAAAATGCAGGAATAACTTTGTTCTTCTGGATCGAGTAGACTGTGTTCCCTGATGCTGGTCAGCAACCTGTTGCGGTGCTGAAACAGCTTGAGGGCTTCGGCATCTCTTTTCGTCAGCGGTCTTGTCATTCGTCACCTCCTTGTTGGCTGGTGGGTGAATTCAAATCTGGGCTGGCCAGTTGCAACGCTGTCGAAACGTACGTTTTTTCGGCTAGCTGTAGAATTCCTGCTGTCGGTCTTTCATGCTTTATACGACCATAAAGTTACTCCTTTCGTCAAGAGCACTTATGCTTCCTGAAAGGAGGTGCTGTTAAAAAGAGGACGGCATGCTGGTATCAAAAGATGCAGATGATGCCGGTCTTTTGGGGGAATATCCGGGGGCTGATCAACTATGCAGAGAAAGATTGTCAGTCGCGCACAATAGATTTTACGAAACCATCAATGAGGATTCATCGGTACAACTACCGGGACTCCGGAGATATTCAGGACTTCCGCGTTAATCTGATAGATCTCTTTGATGGTTTCGGTGGTGATGATCTGTTTGTCGCCGGCGGCGAAAAGTCGGCCTTTTTTTAACAGGACGAACTGGTCGGCAAAACGCAGGGCCATACTCAGATCGTGGATGACAACGACCACGGTCAGGTTCATTTCCTGCGTGATGCTCTTGAGGACTCGCATTGTTTCCAGTTGGTTCCTGATATCAAGGTGACTTATCGGCTCATCAAGAAGGAGAATTTTCGGTTCCTGAGCCAGGGCTCTGGCAATCACAACCCTCTGCAGTTCTCCACCGGAGAGTTCTGTGGTCCGGCGGAGAGCATAATCTTCCAGGTCAAGACGGTGCAGGGTGTTCGTGACGATGTGCAGATCTTTTTTGCCGGCCTTCCAGGTGATATGGGGCTTGCGACCCAACAAGACGGCATCGAAAACGGTGCAGGATTCCGGGTCGGTTTTTTGCGGCATATAGCCAATATGTCGTGCCACATCACGCCCGCTCATGGCTGCCATGTCATGTCCATCTATCAGGACGATACCCTTTTGGGGCTGCAGCAGGCCATTCAGGTTTTTCAATAAGGTCGATTTTCCGGAACCGTTGATCCCGAGAATGGCAATCAGATGACCGGCCATCATGCGTACGGTTAAATCCTCAAGGATTGGTCGGTCGCCGTAGGCAAAGGTGAGGTTTTCGGTGCGGAGCATGATTTATGCTCTCTTCTTTTTCGCCAGCAGGTACAGAAAGAGCGGTGCACCGGTAAAGGAGGTGATGATTCCCACCGGCAGCACAATAGGTGCCAGGACGGTGCGAGCCAAAAGATCCGAGACCAGGAGCAACAGCGCCCCGCAGACGGCAGAGGCCGGTATCAGATAGCGATAGTCATCGCCAACCAGAAAGCGCATCAGATGTGGAGCCATAAGGCCGACAAAACCAATAATGCCGAGAAAGGATGTGCTGACTGCTACAGTGAATGCAGCAAGAACCATGGTCATTATACGTAATCTCTGCACCCTGACACCCAGGCTGGAGGCGACATCATCTCCCCATCTCAGGGTATTGTAGTTCCATCCGTTGGCAATGAAGAAGAGAGCGGCCGGGAGCACGGCAAGCAAAATGAGGCCGTTTTCAAGCCAGCCGGCTTTGCCAAGATCGCCAAAAGTCCAGAACACCGTGGCTGCAACCTGAATATTGTCGCCAAAATATTGCAGAAGCATGGTGCCTGCCCCGAAAAAGGCGCTGAGTGCTACCCCCGCGAGAATAACCGATTCAGGGGCAATATCTTGTAAAGATGACAGGCCCAGGATAAAAATTACCGTAAGCAGGGAACCGAGAAAGGCACTGATAACAACAAGATGAGGGGACGCGATGGTTACCATCTCGGTCCCGGCTCTTTGCGTCTGACCTGCGCCAAGGATGATGATGGCAAAGGCCGCGCCAAAAGCGGCTCCCTGGGAAACACCGATGGTAAAGGGTGAGGCGAGTGGGTTCTTGAGGATATTCTGCATTACCGTCCCGGCGATGCCAAGACCTGCTCCGGCAAGCAGGGCGGCAACCGTCCTCGGCAGGCGGATATTCCAGATGACATGGCCGAATCGCCCCTCCCCGCTCCAGGCAAGCAGGGTTTTAAAGACGTCGGTATCGCTCATGGGCAGTGAGCCGGTTTGGATGGAAATCAGACAGCCGCAGATGAGCAGCAGGAGCATCAGCAGGCCTACACCGTTCTTCTGTTTGAGCCGTCGCCTGTAGGCGGTAATAGTATGATTAGAAGCTGATATGTCCATTGTTGTCGAATTGTACCCGGCAGAAGCCATGGTACTCCTTGCTGAGCAGGGTGTAGGCCGGAAGGCCAATAAAAAACGAAAAGATTTCGTCAGCCTTAATTGCCGGATCGATATCCGTGAAAGATTCTGGGTAGAGCGATTTGCCGATGAAATACGCGTCGGCCAGAGCGATCTCGAGATTCGTATGGTAATTGTTATACGGCATGATCAGAAAGACATGTCCTTGCTGCACCGCCTTGAGCCGATGGTAAAATTCCGGGTTTCTGCGGTAATCGTCAGCGACTTTCGCCAGGCCGCCGGCATCGATGAAGATGTCGTCCGGGTTCCAGGTCAAAAGCTTTTCCGGATCGATAAAGAAATGACCGGTGCGGCCGACTTCATCGACGACATTGCGGCCACCGGCCCAGGCAAGGGGGATGAAGAACGACTCGGTGCTGGTAATCGGCTGCATTCCCATATATGAGATGGCGCCGACATAGGCACGGGAACGGGCACTTTCGGCAATGCGTTCGGTCCGGCCTGCCAGGTCTTTTTCCAGGGAATTTACCGTGGCGATGAGTTGATCGGCCCGCTCGTTACGGTTGAGCAGCTGTCCCAAAGTCCGGAAGGCATCTTTGGTCGTGGCAATATCTATCGTCCCGGGCGTGCCGTAGTTGAGGACAAAGACCGGGATGCCGGTTTTCTGCTGGATGGTTTCGACCTGGGCGAGATCAATGCCCATCGCCAGGATGATATCGGGCCAGACGGTGATGATCTTCTCGAAATCCGGTAATTTTCCCGGCCCGCCCGCGCCGATAACCGGCAAGCTTTGTGCTTTGGCAAAAGTTGCAAGACCGTATGGTCGACCAGCGGTTGTCCATTTGGTCTCAATCGCCTCCATACCCGCCACCAGATCCAGGCTCTGCATATAGACGATAAACCTGGCGGCTGCGCCGAGGGGAATTATTTTTTTGATGTTTTTTGCGACCTGCAGTTTCCTGCCGGCCATATCGGTCACCGTCACCTTATCCGGTGTCTGGGCGAAAGCAAGGTCCGCCGAGGGCCGGAATCCTGTGGAGAGTATGGTGCATAACAGCATCATTCCGGATAGATAAAGGCTCATTTTTTTCTTGGCAAAACCCTTGTGTCGATGTTGGGCCGCGATCATGACTACCAGCCTCGATGGTAATCGGGAAAACAGTCAAGGCAGAGCTTCTTGCCTTCCTGCAGGCGGATCTTGTGTTCCGGTGCGGCCTCTCCGCATTTTTCGCATATCTCGCTGGTGAACAGCCGGGCGCTGTCAGGCAGGGTAAAAGATGGTTTGGAAAAAGAGAACAGTTCATCGTCCGGTGCGGAAAGGACCATGTGCTGCAATTGAGCCCGGTCCACATCTTCCGGCCTCTGTATTGCCTTTTTAAAAAAGATGCGAAGGCTGTTGTTCTTTTTCCTGTCGAAAAAACTGAAAGCCATTTTTCCCGTACCGCGATAGACAAGGTTGCCTTTGCCGATGCTGCAGCCGGTGAGCACTTGCACCGCGTCAACACCGCACGCGTCATTCTCGGTGACGCAAACAATTTCCTCATCGGCTGAAAAGGTGACTTTCATTCGGTACTTCGCTGCCAGCGCTGCACGATATCCGATGGCCAGTCCCGGACAGGAATGTCCATGAAAGGTGACGCATTGTTGCCAGGTTGTTTCATCAAACATTTTTTACTCTCCTGATTGTGATTATGCAGACATTCAGCACCCAAGTGCTGACTCTTTCATTTCTATCAAAAATTCCATTTAAACGAGGCACCGATAATGGTACCGGGCAGTGGGTAACCAAAAGTTTCTTCATATCTTGTATTGAACAGGTTCGCCACAAAGAGGTCTGCCTCGCCGTGCTCGCTTACCGGTATTTGCACATTGAGGTCGCAGGTCAGACTGGAATCGACAGTAACGAGTTTTTTAACTGTACTGCCTGCGCTGTCGGAATACGCATATATGCCGGTGCGATCTCCGCTAAACCGCAGATCTGCATTCAGGGTCATGCGATAGGGGAGCTGGAAGTCAGCACCAAGCAAACCCTTCCATTGAGGCAGGAAGTCAAGCTGATCACTCAGATTCGCGTTGTCGAAAGTATCGCCGTCCTTTTTGCTCTTCTGGTAGGAAAGAGAGGCCCGGCCGGACATCCAGGAGGTCATGGCCATCCGCTGCTCCATGGAGACGCCATACAAGGTTACCTTGTCGATATTGTAGACACCTCGCCAGTTGGGATCGTTGCGGAATATAATGTAATTTTCAATGTTATAGTAATACGTGGAAATCTGTGTTGATGCAGTTTTGGAGTAATCATGGCGGTAAATGAGTTCCGCCGCATTGTTTTTTTCCGGCGCAAGGGTCGGGTTGCCCTGGGTTCTCCCGTTGGCCCACCAGTACATTTCCGGCAGTCCCGGGGTCCGAACCGACTGGTAAAGGGAGGCGGTGAACGTATCTTCTGTGGTGATCCCGTAGGTGCCCGTCAGTTTCGGAGTGAAAGAAGTATCATTTAACTCAGCAATATTGGCACCGTTACGCGGTTTGAGTTTATACGTGTCGTAACGAAGGCCGGGGGTCAGCATGAATTTGTCGGAAATCTTCCAGCTGTCCTGCATGAAATAGCCGATCATTTCTGCTTCCTGGTTGGGTTTGGAACCGGTATAAACCCTGCCGTTGTAGGTCGTATCGATGTAATTTTCTACGATATCGCCATAAGAGAGCACCTTATACTGGATACCGCCGATAATTTCGTGGTCGGCGAGAGGGAGAGTCGCTTTCAGGCTGCTGCCATAGGACCGATCGGATGCCACTGACTGGTCGAGGACCAGGGTGCCGGCACTATAGCCGGGGACAAGGCTTGCTACTGAATAGTTCTTTTCATCCCTGTCTTCGATGTTCTTGTAGAGCTTGAGTTCCACTATCGCCTTACCGATGGGCTGCTCATAGCCGAGATCTAGATAATATTTTGTTTTATCCGATTCGCTGTCTGCGCCAGCTGTAAAGGCCCGGCCAAAAGGCGGTGCCAGGTTTTCGCCGAAAGAAAGAGGGAAGTCTCCGTTTATTTTCCGGTAAAACCCCGGATTATCCGGATCAATTGACTGCCTGTTATTGACGATATAACCGCGGATATTCTCGGAGTATTGCATCCCAAGCGACAGACTGCCCTTGAGCGGCATATCAATAGCGGTGGTTATATTAAAATTTTTGCCTTCGAAGTCATTATTCCAGAGAAAGGCGTCGGCTTTCTGGTAGCTGCCTCCCAGCGAATAGCCGACTGCGCCTATCTTGTAGGAGTGGGTGAACCGGTAATTCTGGGCCAGATCCAGACCGCTGCCGGAGGCAATGTTGCCGTAGAGGGAAGCCTCGGGTTTTTCAGTCGGGGCTTTGGTGATGACGTTGATTACCCCGCCGAGATTGTTGTTGCCATACAGGGCGGAGCTGCCGCCTTTGATGATCTCGATTTGTTCGATATTGTCCAGTGGTATGGTCCCCCAGTCGATATAATAGCCGCCGACGACGCCGGCGGCATTGACCGGCCGGCCATTGATGTCTAACTCAATCCGGTTGGTCGAAAGACCTCGGATGGAGACAATATCCTTTGTGTCACCGATACTTGCACGCTGGGAGATGGTAATGTCCGGCTCATCTTTGATTGCATCGGGAATTGTGGCATTCTTGCCCTTTTCGATGGTTTTCGCACCGACCACTGATATCGTATCGGAGACGGCTGAATCGGTGACGACGATTTTTTCCAGGGTCATATGGCCAAGGGATGTATCCGCCTCGGCCATTGCAGTAAAAAAAAGCGCACTGCAGACAACAAGAGTTGCTCCAGCCAATGCAATTGTTGGTGCAGTGTATTTTTTCCTCTTGAAAAGTGACTGCATTGTTTCTCCGATAGAAAATTACTGGCAGAGTATTGTCTTCATGCGAGCTTAAAGACAATGGTCAAATTCATGGAAGTCGATTTGGTCAGGACACCGTCAGGGGGGCTGGGCATCGGTGCTGCATCTTGTATGGCTTCGATTGCTGCATCATCAAGACAATCTTGTCCTGAACTCTTGGTTACACTGACTGCGGAGACCTTTCCCCCCGGACTTACCACAAATCGGACCGAGACTTCCCCTTCCAGTCGATGGCGTCTTGCCCATAGAGGATACCGCTTATGGTGTTCGATTCGGGTTCGGATCAGGCTGAGATAGTTGCGCAGATGCAAAGTATCATGGGAAGAACCACCCGTTTCCTGCGGTGCTGTGATGCGTTCTGCTCCGGCTGGATTGGGTGATGAGGCAGGAGGTTTATTTTGCGTAATAAGGCTTGGTTGCGTAGTAACGGGTTCTCGCTCAACATCTGGACTTTGTGAAGGTGTTTTTTCAGTAATTTGTGGGGATATTTTTTGCCGAGGAGAGGTTCTGTGTTTGACCGGAACCTTGGCGGCGATTTTCGCCAGGGGTTTCGCCACGGCTGCCTTTTGTGGTGGACGAGGGACAGCTTTTACCGTTTCCTCTTTTGGGCGCTGCGGTGTCGTGCCGGACGGGGTGACGAATGGTTCCAGAAGCAATAAATCGATTGGCATCTTCTTGGGTGGCTGCGAAATTGATTCAATCATCAACAGCATAAGGCCAAGTAATACACCATGGAACAAAAAAGATTCGCCAAGCGCCCGGCCCGTATTTCTCATCTCGCTGCTTCCGTTTGTAAGCTCATGTTGGCAAAACCAAGTTCCCTGACAATGCTCAGGACGTCGACAAAAGACTGCAAAGCCACCGCCCGATCAGCCCTGATGATCATCGGTGTTTGCCGGTTTTCAGCGGCTAATGCCGTGCGCAGCGATACCGCACTAACCTCGGTTCCATCGAAAAAAATTCCGCCGGCCTGATTGATTTCCACCTTCAGCCCCTGACCACCGGCGAAACCGTGTTCGGCCTTGGGGAGATTGACCGGGATAGTGCCGTTGGCAATGAAAGTCGCCGTGGTCAGCACGATGGTCAACAGCACCAACATAATATCGATAAAGGGGATGACATTGATGGTTTCAAAGCCCTTTTCATTCATGTTGCGTCTCCCAGGTGACCAGGATTTCCCGGGCTCGTCGTAAAAGAAGGTTGTACAGCACCACTGCCGGGATGGCGACGAGAAGTCCTGCCGCTGTGGCTTTCAGCGAAAGGGCCAGCCCGATCATGATTCGGGATGAGTCGACCATTCCTTCCTGGCCCATTGTATAAAAGATCAACATGATCCCGAAGACAGTGCCAAGAAGGCCGATATACGGCGCATTACTGCCGATGGTCGCGAGCAGATGCAGGCGGCGGGTAAGCATTAACTCTAAATGTTGACGGTTGGAAAACGTATCCAGGCTGATGGATTTATAAAAGCGGAACCTCTCAATGGCGATGGCCAAGGCAATAACGCTCAGACATGCCAGGAGGCCGATAATGCCATATTCGGTAATGGATTTGAGCCAGTTCATTTTTATCTGCTCTCCCTGTCGCTGAAATTTGCTTAACAAAGCATTGTCGGGCTAAACTCCGATCATATAGTGCATATGTCTGTTTTGAGAGGAGTATAAAAGTCGGAAGTGTATAATGCAAGAAAAAAGTATTACGTAATGTGAAATAGTATTACCAAGTGCACGTGATATTTATTATCGTGTTACTTATTCTGGGATGGATCGATGGCAAACAACGATCTTATGGATCGACTTGAAGAGTTACAAAATAGCTACTTATGGAATGATGGTTCTGCCGACTGACCGGGAGGAGCGAGAGGTAATCTGAACAGGGCTTAGATGGTATGAACAACGACCGTGCTTTTATCGGCAATATTGTCAGCTTCATCGACGATCTGACGATGGTGGGTAAAAAGAATGACCTGGTTTCTGGCTGCCAGCCTGGCGAGGGCCTGGAGAGTGGCCCGTGAGCGTTCATCGTCGAAGTTGATTAGGATATCATCGACAATAAAGGGCATTGGCTCATGTGATTCCAAACGATATTCAAGGGTTGCGAGGCGCAGGGCAAGATAGAGCTGGTCTCTTGTGCCGGAGCTCATACCCCCCACCGGTACCCGTCTGTCCTCTGGCCGAATGCCGATGAGAATCGGTGCACCTTTATCATCGATATCGGTACGCAGACCGGAAAAAGAACCAAGAGTCATGTCACGGAAATATCTCGAACCGATAATCAGCACCGGATCCTGATGTTCCTCCCGGTAGCGTTCGATTTCCAGCTGTAAAATTTTCGAGGCCAGTTTTACCAGGGTGTATCTCTCTGCCAGGCGCCGCATTCTGGCCAGTTCCTGCTCCATTTCCTGGGTGAGTTCGGCGGCCCTGTCGCTGCCGTTCATTGCCGCAAGTTTGCTGGTCTGCTCGCCTATTATCTGGGATATTTTATTAATTTCAGGATGTATCCGCAGAGCGATGTCCTGTCGGTGTGCCTCAATTTGACCGGGTAATTCATCTGCATTTATTGCTGCAGCCTGTATGGCGATTTCTTCAATGCTGACTCCAGCGCCAATTTTGGCCAGATTGGCCTGGATGTCGGAAATCTTTTCGCTCAGCTTGCAGTAGTCCTCGAATTTTCTCATTGCCGCGGTCAAATCTTCCTGCTTGTCACTTTTGGCTATCCGCAGGATTTCTTCCATTTGGGCTGTAGCGCTCAGCAATGTTTTCCGGGCTCCGGCAACCTCAGTCTGCAGGGAATCGATTTCTTCGGAAAGTTTGTCATGGAGCGTGCAATCCTTCTGCGATTGGCTGAGTAAGGTCCGTAATTGTAAAATAGCCTGATCAAGAGGCTGGGCAGGTTGGTCGGGGGCAACTTTTTTAAGCAGGGCCTGAACGTCAGTTTCAAGATTCAGTGCGTCGCGATCAATGCCCTCGATGCGCTTTTGAAGGTCGGCAGCTTCTTTCACCCGGTCGAAGCAGGTTTGCACGATATCAATGAGCTCATTGGCCTCAGCTGTTGCTATCTCGCCGGTTAGCCCAAGGCCGGAAGTAGCTGTGTTCCACTGCTCCTGCCATTTCGCCAGTGCTTGCTGGGCGGTGGTCACTTCCTCCTGCGCCTGCTTGAGATTTTTCTGCGCAGCCGCCAGTCTCTCGGTAGCTCTTTCTCTCTCGGAATTTCGGCTGGCAAGAGTGTCGAGCAGGTTTTCGGCAAAGACGATCATCGGGCCGAGCGTCTCATGTGCGGGCGTTTCCAACTGGTACAGGGCTTGAATCTCTTGTTGTACATCGTGTCGCAGAGCCTCGCGACGCAGTGCAGCTCGCTCAATATCCAGCTCTTTTTTCAGGATATCAGCCGTTTTATAGCGGAGCTTATCTATCGCGGCCAGCCAACCACTCATTTCCTTTGGCGAGAGCGGGGTGATGCCAGCTGGTTGCCAGAGAGCTTTCCAGGCTGCATCGAGTTCCTGCTGCCGCTGCTTGAGCAATACCGTGCTTTGGGCTAAATCAGCCAGCTTGTATTCGAGTGTCTCGGACTGAGCACGAAGGGCTGCTGCCCCGGCAACCCTATCGGCCTCCCGGCGGAGACGGTCGGAGATACCATCAGCCTCTTGTACATATCCCTCGTAGGCTTCAGCAACTGGTTGGTTCGGGGAATAAGCCAGACTTTCTTTGGTTGTATCCTGGTCTTCAAGCCACTGTCGACGTAAAAGCTGCCAGCCTTGTTCACGTTTGTCACGGATCTGGAAGAGCATTTCCTCAGAAGGAATTTCACCTGTATATGTGCCTTTTTTGATTTCGGTCCGGGTCTTTTGCAACTCCTGCTCAGTATTTTTCTGTTCTTTGCCAAGGGTACGTCTTTCATCATCAATATCACTGTAGCGGGTATCCGCTTGCTGCACCGTTTGCGCAAGAGGGAGGGGGAGTTCTGCAAGCGTCTGCAACGTACCGGACCAGTGGCCGAGCCGTTTGAGTTCCGTCAGGCAATCTTTTTTGGACTGCTCGATCTCCTGCCGGTTCTTTTCCAGCATGGCGTCGATATCTCCCTCTTTTCGGGCCATCTTTACAACCTGGAGAAGCCTTTGGCTGTTTTGTGCGCTGGCCGCGGCCGGCATCGCCTCCAGAGACTGCATTGCCTCCTGCTGCTCCTGTTCTGCAATTCTGTATTGTTTTTGAGCCAGCAGCAGCTGTTGGTTGATTGCCGCATATTCTTCGCTTAAGCGCTGCACACTCTTTTTTTTCACCAGCACGGAGCGCAGCGGCTCAAGTTCAGCCAGACTCAAATCCGGTCGTACCTGTTGCAGCAGGTGTGCCGCTTCTCGGCGAAGGCTGATGCGCATGCCCTCTCTTTCGGGCTTGTCTTTAAGGCCTTTGCGGTATTCACCAAGACGCTGGTGCAGATCATCGACTTTTTCTGCCAGCTCAAGAAGGCTCCTGTTAAAGGAAATTGCCTGGCGCTTTGCCTGGAGTTTGTCGAGACGTTCGGTGTCCTTGTGCAGTTGCAGTTCGGCTTCGCGAATTGCCTGGACGACCTGCCGGTAGTTCTCTGTGAAATTGGGGGGAAGAAGCGTTACTTCGCCTAAGTCCTCGCACTGTGCACGGTAGGCTTGCAGGGAGGCAAGTTCGGGGATCGCCTGGGCCAGACGTTCGAGGCGACGCAATTCTTTGTTTTTATGATCTCTTTCGTTTTCCAGTACGGATCGTTCTTTTTCGGCAATTTTCAAGGAGCTCTGGAGATCTTTCCAGTCTTTGCAGGAAAGGGATACAGATTTTGCTTCTTTCTGCAGTTCCCTGAATCTTTTTATGGCCTTGTTGATTTTGGGCAGTTGGCCGGTTGATTTGAACAGCTCAGCCGCTTCTTGCTCGAGTTGATCGGTGACCTGACGAAGAGAGGAAATACCTGCCCCTGCGGCAAACAGGGCCTGTCCGACCTCGCCTTTTTGGGCAAGGATTTCTTCACCTCCGCGAATCAGCGTCTCATGATCGATGCCGTAAAGGGAGGCGAATATTTCCGGTTCCACTCCATGGAGAAATTGGTTGAGAATATTGGCAGGCAAAGGGTTGCCTGCCTCGTCAATGACATCGCCGATGCGCTTTTTTCGACGCCAGAAGGAAAGTTCTTCGCCGCCACTGTTGACAAGACAGCCACCGACCAGCAGTTGGTCGTAGTTATGGAGGAAATTATCCGGCGTCTGCTGCGGAAATCCGTAAAGCAAAGCCTTTAGCGCCCGCAACGAGCTGCTTTTTCCCGCTTCGTTCGGGCCGTAAATTATGTGCAGGCCGGGCTCATCCGAATCAAATTCCAGAGTACGGTCGGTGAAAGGGCCGACGGCTTTCAGATGCAGACGCTTTATTCTCATCGAACCTTGCCGTATTGGAGAAGTTGCGCGATGAGCAGATCCTGTACCTGCCCGCGCAGCTCGGCAGTTGTTTCCGGCGATGGATGGAGAAAGGGTTCTTCGCCGATGAAGATCTCGGGCGGTAACTTGCTCTGTAAACCGGCAAGCTCCGGTACGAGCGCCGCAAGTGTGTCGCCATCAAATTCAAGTTTCTGGATGGATTGCAGCAGCCCGGTAAGCGCCATGTCCGCTTCGATGACCTCCTCGGGACGCACTATCTGGCTGGTCAGGAATTTGACCTTTTCAAGCCAGACATTGCCAAGTCCTGCACCAATGCCGCGGAACTGTTCGGTCCAGTGAGCAGTGCGCTCAAGAAGCAGGGTATGCACCGGGCAGTGGCCGGTCAAAATCAGGCGCACGGCCAGAGGCTTGCCGTTTGCCAGGGCAAGCTCCACTTCAAAGGCCTGTTGTACTGCCTCATAAACACTGCTGGTTGTCTCGCACGACGACAGGTCAACCGGGCAGGTGACCCAGCGCAGGACATCGAGTTCATGTTCCTGAAGATCGGAGACATGGCCATCGGCAACAGTAACCAGCGTGGCACCCTTAGCACCGGTTTCGCGGATATGCCTCCCCTGGATATTGCCGGGAAAGACGATCCATGGGTCATCGGCGACAATTTCGCGCTTATGGATATGTCCTAAAGCCCAATAATCATATCCTTTGGCTTTTAATTCATCCAGAGTACAGGGGGCATACGCTTCGTGCCCTTCGCGGCCGGTGAGAGAAGTATGGAGCAAGCCGATATTTAAATAACCGGGTTCGTGTTGTGGATAGTGCACTGCGAGATTCTCGGTGACCGTGTGGGAGCCATAGCTCTGGCCATGGATAATGACACCAAGGTCTTCAAGCCGTATCGAGTGGGGCTTTTTTGCTGAAAAAAGAGTCACATTGTCGGGCAGGGGCATGGTTCTGGTAATTTGATTTACCGCATCATGATTGCCGGAGACGATGAACACGGCGATTCCCGCCTTGTTCAGCTTACCCATTCGACTGGCAAAGAACAGGCCGGTGTTGTAATCTTTCCAGTCAACATCATAGAGATCGCCGACAATCAGCAGAAAATCGACAGCTTCCTCGATGGCCAGGTCAATACAATTATCAAATGCCCGCCTGGTTGCGCCCCGAATCTGCTCAACCGGAGCATCATCATGGGACTCCAGACCCCTCAGGGGGCTGTCCAGATGTATGTCGGCAGTGTGGAGGAAGCGTAGCATATATATTGCTGAAAAAGCGCAGAACAGGTTTGGGGTTGCCGGATAATAAGTCAATAACTTCGATCATTTCAAGGATTCGGAGTAATTTGATAATTTTTACAGAACAGCAGGTTGGAAGTCAACTGCTATTCACGGGTCCGCATGATGCTCAAGTTTTTCTTTATTTTATGGCGGGACCCAGCCTCAGCCGTGAATCCGGCCGGAGCTGGGTGTTGATGTGTCAATAAAAAGGATTAGCGGCAAAGTGCTTGCCGTCAAAGCTGGTGAAAAAAACCTGGGGTGGTTTGGGTAAGCCGGCAATCTTCCAGGCTTTCATCGGGTCAATAAATTCTTCAGTTACACAGGCACGGGATTCGGCATGAACGTTTTTGCACACATACCCGAGAATCGGAAAAGAGGAATGCTTTTGATAGTATTCTCTTAAAAATAATACAATATCCAGTTTTGACTGATCAAGTTCGTCTATGCCTTCACGTCTGGCAAGCATCTTGGCGACCTCGGTGTTCCATTGTTCCGGATGCGTTAAAAAACCTTCTTCATCCATGTCAATCTGGGTATTTCCAACATCTAGCTGAGCCATAATGAGCCTCCTTTGAAATCGGTGATAAGGAGTGATGGCAAGAAGCCATCAAAAAGCCGATTTCCTATACTACATAGTAGTGATAAGGGCTCGCTTGTCAATCGTTTCGATGCAAACCTTTCCTCGCGACCGCAGTCGGGTTGTTTGCCCGGTCTCGAAGAGAATTTATTAAAGAAAGTGTAACAGCAGAGGATGCGCTGTCTGGCGAGAAAAATAGGATTGATTTTAGAGGCGGATGTCAGAATGTCAAATCATCATTTTTCCTTCTGGTTTTTTCCCTGCGGCACATCCAGCCCACCATAGTGATGTAGGTGTAGCCTTTGCTGGTTGCTTTTCTGCGATCTGTTCCTCTTTTTTCACCTGGAGTTGACCCTTTTTTCTGGGCGGATATATCTTTTGTTTTCATGACCCACTCCTCTTGTGTCTGCACCCGAGCACAATCATATCTGTTGTCAGCTGAGATAAGACGAATATAATATTAGGGATGGGTTTGTAAAGGCCGACAATGTGGGAGTTAATGGTGAACAGAAATTGATAAAGAAACCGAAACCGTATAGGATGCGCTGCTCAGGAAGCAGGATCGACGGATGCAAAACCAAACGTTGAGGAAAAAATGATGGACAGAATTGTTGCTAAATTCGGCGGGTCGAGTGTGGCCGACAGCAGGCAGATAGGCAAGGTCAAGGCAATAGTTGCGGCTGACCCCAGGCGCAAGATTGTGGTGGTTTCGGCGCCGGGTAAGCGGCAGGCGGCGGAAGCGAAAATTACCGATCTCCTCTATCTCTGCCATGACATGGCGGCGATGTCCACCGACATCTGTGAACCGTTCGGTCTTATTCGGGACAGGTTTGCTGAGATAGCGAGTGCATTAC
Organism: Desulfobulbales bacterium; assembly: GCA_038204235.1. Classification (GTDB taxonomy): domain Bacteria; phylum Desulfobacterota; class Desulfobulbia; order Desulfobulbales; family Desulfocapsaceae; genus Desulforhopalus_A. The sequence continues at coordinate 9,762 of JBBRDD010000028.1, read as the reverse complement.
GACTGAGTAGCGCGGTGCCCGATGATATAGATCAGTTCGGCAAGGAACTTTTGGGTGGATGTAGCCGCGATTTTGCCGCTTCACGCGGGGAATATTTCTCGGCTAGGCTTATCGCCGAATATCTGCATGCCGATTTTGTCGATCCTGCCGACTATCTGCTCATTCGACCCAATAACACGATAGACCCTGCCAGTTACCGCAAATTGGGCGATCGATTGTCGGATCCGGGCTCACTCTACGTTATAGCTGGATTTTATGGCCATGACGGCAATGGTGCGGTAAAAACGTTTTCCCGCGGCGGCTCGGATATCTCCGGCGCTATTGCGGCAAGGGCTGCGGGTGCCCTGCTGTATGAAAATTGGACCGATACCTCGGGCATTCTTATGGCCGATCCACGCATTGTTGATAATCCGAAAACCATTGACGAGATCTCCTTTCGCGAGATTCGTGAAATGTCCTATATGGGTGCTTCGGTATTCCACGACGAAGCTATTCTGCCGGTTCAGGAGGCAGGAATTCCCATTTGCATCAAAAACACCAATCGGCCCGATGATCCGGGAACACGCATCTGCCCCCAGTTGAGCGAACAGACGATTGCCGCAACCGAGGTTGCCGGTATTGCCGGCCGGCGAAACTTCTCGATGATCTGTCTTGAAAAAACGTTGATGAACAAGGAAGTCGGCTTTGCCCATCGTCTGCTCGGAATTTTCCGGGAGCAGGGGGTTAATTTTGAACAATGTCCGTCAAGCATTGATGCAATCAGTGTTATTGTCGATGACGCGAACCTGCTGGGACTGGAGGAAATTATTATTGATCAGATCCGACATCAGCTGCTGCCGGATAAGTTGTACGTCGAAAAAAATCTGGCCCTGATAGCCGTGGTCGGGGAGGGGATGGTCCGGACGGTCGGCATTGCGGCCAAGACATTTACTGCTCTGAAGAATGGTGGCATTAATGTCCGGGTTATCAGTCAGGGGGCTTCGGAAATGAATATAATCATCGGTGTGAGTGGCGATGATTATGAAAAGGCCGTGCAATCGTTGTACGCGGCCTTTGTTGGACTATGAAATGTGGCAAGGGTCTCTCCTGCCGGAAGAGATCTTGATCAATAACGCCGTGACAGGTGAATCCCGGCCAGCATGCAGCGTATCGATCCTCCGGCCAGCTCGATGGTTGGCACCGAGAGCTCGACAATCCGGGCGGACTCTTCAATAAAATCTTTCTGCTGCCTGGTAAGCGATGCGGCGGCCCGGGCGGAGATTGCCAGAATTCGTCCATCTCCGGTGGACAGTTCGATAGCGTTGCCGGCAAATTCTTTTATCTGATGGTTATCAAGGGCAATGACTCTTCGGCCCATTTCCGCAAGCCGTGCCCTGATTTCTTCGCGCCTGTGGGGATCACTGATGATATCGAAACCGACCATGGCAAAGTCGGTGGCGATGCACATCATCACATTGGTGTGGTAGATTGAACCGCCCTGTTCGTCGGCGGTGGCAAAGGCCATTGGTTCAAAATTAAAATGGGTGCAGAATCGTTCCAGGGGGATTGGGTCGGCCCTGTTCGATCGTGCAGTATAAGCAACCCGGGCGATATGATCGAGAACCATGGCCCCGGTGCCTTCAAGAAAAAGATGGTCATATTCCAGGCAGGAATAATCGATAACATCCTGGACCCGGTACTCGGCTTTGAGCATCTCGATTATATCGTATCGTCTTTCCCGGCGTCGGCTGGGGTTGTACATGGGGAAAATGGCCACATGACCGCCCGGATGGGTGGAGAACCAGTTGTTGGGAAAGACCGAGTCGGGCGTTTCTTTTTCGCCGTGGTCCTCAAAAATATGCACCTTCACTCCTTCTTCTTCCAGGCGCGCCGCGACATTGGTCACCTCGTCATAGGCCGCCTTGGCGATCTCCTTTGGTGAGAGATGTCCGTCGGTTCTCTGAAAAGCATTGTCCGAGGCGGTTTCGGGATTGGGGTGGAAGCGGTGCGGTCGGATCATGACGACTGCACCGGGGGCCTGAATATGTCTTGAGGTCATGGCATGTGCTCTTGTATCGAGGATGACTGGTCAGAGTGAAAAAGAGTTGGCCTGAGCAACTTCGATTGCCAGCTGGGCACGGGCATTGGCATCTTTGGCCAGGTTTTTTTTCCTGCACCATTCAGGAAAAGTTTCGGGATCAATAAAGACTTTAATAACCTGATCGCCGCCTGCCTCGACTTCGGCCTTCTTTTCCTCGGCACGAGCAAGCCAGTGCTGATAGGTCGGCGGCAGCAGCTCTGCGTCGTCGAAGAGTTTGAGAAGCTCCGGGTAGTGCTCTTCCTTATACCAGACCAGGGCCTGGAGCATCGGCGGACTGGCTGGTTCCTTCTTCATTGCCGCTTTTTCTTTTATTTTTGCAATGGTCTTTCCCGACCCAGTCTGTACTTTTTTCTTAACCATCAATGTCACCTGGTATGTGAAGTATTAGTGTTTCACAGATTTTCCTGCACTTTCTTTCTCGCCTCCATTGGCAAAGATACGGGGGCAGAACATAAGCATATATGAAAAGATGTAAACTGGCAAATACCGAAGGAAACAGCCGTCGGGCTTAATGCGCAATATAGAGCTGGCGGATTTTATTGACGCCAGCCGACAGTATCCGGTATCCTGTAAAATTTTTTCCCACGAGAAGGAAAAGGTGGTTACACTTAAATCGGAAGTTTTTTGTTGGCAGGGGACTGAAGTATTGGTCAATGATGGTCAATGCTTTGTTATATATTGTTATTATCGCCGAATTACGCATTCTGATCCGGTGTGAATCTTAAGTGGTGGATATATTGGCCGATTTTTTAGAAAGCTGGACGGTTGAAAAGTCGTCAGAGCTGTATCGGGTGGCGGAGTGGAGTGGCGGGTATTTTAGAGTTTCGGACAAAGGCGATATGCTCGTGCAGCCGTCACCGAAATTTCCCGACCGAGCAGTCTCTCTGCCGGAAATTGTTGAAGGTCTGAAAGAGCGTGGCCTTGATATGCCTGTGCTGCTGCGGATAGAAAATATCCTTGATGCCCAGATTTCCGAACTCAATGAGACATTTCTTGCGGCCATGAAGAACCTTGGGTACCAGGGTAATTTCATGGGGGCGTATCCCATCAAGGTAAATCAGCAAAAACAGGTCATCGATGCCATGGTCCGCTATGGTGCCAAGTATCATCATGGCCTGGAAGCCGGCAGCAAAGCAGAGCTCATTGCCGCAATGGGCATGATGGAGGACAAAGAGGCACCCCTTATCTGCAACGGATATAAAGACGAGGAATTTATCGATCTTGCCCTGCATGCCGTAAAACTGGGATTCAGATGTGTTCTCGTGGTGGAGATGCCAAGCGAGCTGCCGCTCATCATCGAGCGATCCCGAGTGCTTAAAGTCGATCCGGTGCTGGGAGTACGTATCAAGCTGTCAACACAAGGCGGCGGGCATTGGGCCGAATCGGGTGGAGAACGGTCTATTTTCGGCCTGAATACGACCCAGTTGATCCATGCGGTGGACCTCTTGAAAGAAGCAGGGATGCTCGACTGCCTGCAGATGGTTCACTATCATCTCGGCTCCCAGATTTCCAACATCCGCCAGATCCGTACGGCAGTCGGCGAGGCCTGTCGGGTCTATGCCGGGCTGGTGAAAGAGGGGGCGGGGATGCACTATCTCGATCTGGGTGGCGGTCTTGCCGTGGACTATGACGGTTCACAGTCCAACTTCCTCAGCAGCCGGAATTACACCCTGAACGAATATTGTACCGATATAACCGAGGCGGTCATGACCACGTTGGACGAGGAAGAAATTGCCCATCCGACAATCATCACCGAGACCGGTCGAGCCCTTGTCGCCTATTATTCTGTCCTCCTCTTTAATGTCCTGGATAAAACGATTTTTGAACCGGATTCCCTGCCGGAAAAATTGCCGGAGGACTGTCCGCCCCAGTTGTTGAATATGCTGGAGTCGCTTGAAAATCTTACTATCCGTAATCTCCAGGAGACGTTAAACGATGCAATCTATTACCGCGATGAAGTACGCCAGCTATTTAATCGCGGCCAGATCACTCTTCGGGAACGGTCTCTTGCGGAGAATTTGTTCTGGACTATTCTTAATTCGATTCTCAAGACGGGCAGAGAATTGAAAAACGCTCCGGCGGAGCTTCACGAAATCGAACGATTGCTCTCTGATATATATTACTGCAATTTCAGCCTGTTTCAGTCGCTGCCGGACAGCTGGGCCATTGACCAGCTGTTTCCGGTCATGCCCATTCATCGTCTGCATGAAAAACCGACACGTAATGCGATAATCGCCGATATAACCTGTGACTGCGATGGTAAAATCGATCGTTTTGTCGATCGTTTCGGCGCGAAACGCTTCCTGCCTCTCCATGATCTGGATGGAGCGGAAGAGTATTATCTGGGAGTATTTCTGGTCGGTGCCTATCAGGAAACCCTGGGCGATCTGCATAACCTGCTCGGGGATACCAATGTGGTTACGGTCAGTCTACATGAAAACGGCAAATACGATTTTTCGGGTGAACTTGAAGGGGATACGGTTGCCGATATCCTTTCGTATGTTGAGTATGATCCCAAACGGCTGTTGATGAAGTTTCGAAAAACTGCCGAAACCGCGGTGAAAGAAGGTCGTATTTCACCCCTTGAACGTAAAGAGGTGATGCAGGCCTATGAAGCTGGCCTGCGCGGGTATACCTATTTTGAACGGTAGGACGGGGATTGGCACGGACGAAAACTATCAATCATTGTGGAGGCTGTAATGGCAAAAGTTTTGATAATCGGCGCGGGCGGAGTTGCTGGCGTTACAGCACATAAATGTGCTTTTCTTGCAGACATTTTTTCAGAAATAGTGCTCGCCAGTAGAACCCTCGCGAAATGCAGGGCTATTGCCGCAAGCATCAACGAGCGGACTGGCAGAACAATCGAGGTACGGCAACTCGATGCAGATAATGTATCAGAGACTGTCGCCCTGCTGAAAGAAGTGCAGCCCGATCTGCTGGTTAATCTGGCCCTGCCGTATCAGGATCTGGCGTTGATGGATGCCTGTCTTGCAACCGGTACTGACTATCTGGACACGGCCAACTACGAGCCGTTGGATGAGGCTAAGTTTGAGTACAAGTGGCAGTGGGCCTATCGGCAACGATTTGAAAAGGCCGGGCTGATGGCGCTTCTCGGGTCCGGCTTTGACCCGGGGGTGACCAATGTATTCTGTGCCTGGGCGCAGAAACATCATTTTGATGAAATCCATGAACTGGATATCATCGACTGCAACGCCGGAGACCACGGTCAGCATTTCGCCACCAATTTCAATCCGGAAATCAATATTCGCGAGATCACCCAGCGTGGTCGCTACTGGGAGCATGGGGAGTGGGTGGAGACCGATCCGCTCTCCTGGTCGATGAACTATACTTTCCCCGATGGGATCGGATCAAAAAAATGTTATCTCATGTACCATGAAGAACTGGAATCCCTGGTCATACACCTTCGGGGGCTGAAACGGGCCCGGTTCTGGATGACTTTTGGCGAACAGTATCTCACCCATCTGCGGGTCCTGGAAAATGTCGGTATGACCCGAATCGATCCGGTGGAATTTGGCGGGCAGCAGATTGTCCCTATCCAGTTTCTAAAAAAAGTATTGCCGGAGCCGTCATCGCTTGGTCCACTTACCAAAGGGAAAACCTGCATCGGCTGTGTGTTAAAAGGCATAAAAGACGGCAAAGTGAAAAAACTGTATATCTATAATATCTGCAGCCACGAAGAGGCGTACCGGGAAGTCGGCTCGCAGGCGATCAGCTACACAACGGGGGTGCCGGCGATGATCGGTGCCAAACTGATGCTGGAGAAAACCTGGCACCGAACGGGAGTCTGGCATATGGAACAGCTTGATCCCGATCCGTTTATGGATGCACTCAGCCGTTACGGTCTGCCATGGACTGCGGTTGAGCTGTAATGAACGGATATTCTCAATATCGCTTTGATCCCGCTCGACTGAAGACTCCCTGCTATGTGGTAGATGTTGGCCTGCTGCGCCAGAATTTGGCGATTCTGGCCGATGTCAAGGCGAAAACCGGCTGCAAAATTCTGCTGGCCCTGAAATGCTTTGCCATGTACCGCCTGTTTCCGCTGCTTGCAGAAACTCTCGACGGGGTCTGTGCCAGCTCTCCTCATGAGGCTCGGCTTGGGTTTGAGGAATTCGGCAAAGAAGTGCATACCTTCGGGGCGGCATATTCTCAGGCGGATATGGAAGACATCTGCCGCACTTCCGATCATATTCTGTTCAATTCCTGTGCGCAGCTTGAAAGGTTTGCGCCGATGATCATGGAACATGCCGCCCGGTCGGGAAAAAAAATCGAACTTGGAATCCGTATCAACCCGGAGCACAGCGAGGGGGCGGTGGAAATGTATGATCCCTGTGCCCCGGGCTCTCGTCTCGGCATCAGGCGGGAGCAGCTGCAGGAAGACCTCCTGGCTCAAGTATGCGGCCTGCACTGGCATAACCTGTGCGAACAGGATGCGGATTGTCTTGAAAGGACGGTGAGCGCAGTGGAGGAGCGGTTCGGCGATCTGATACCCCGGATGAGCTATGTTAATTTCGGAGGAGGGCATCATATCACCAGGCCTGGATACGACCTTGCCCGGCTGGTTCGGGTCATCAATGCTTTCAAAGAAAGATGGGGCGTGCAGGTCTACCTGGAACCGGGGGAGGCGGTAGCGCTCAACTGCGGCTATCTGGTGAGTACGGTTCTCGATCTCACCCAGGCGGATATATCCATAGCCATTATGGACAGCTCGGTGCCGGCCCATATGCCGGATGTCCTGGAAATGCCCTATCGACCGCATATAATCGGTTCCGGCGTGGAGGGTGAAAAAAAATACACCTACCGTATCGGCGGACTTTCCTGTCTGGCCGGGGATGTGGCGGGAAGCTATTCTTTTGATCGACCTCTGGCGGTTGGAGACCACCTGGTCTTTAGTGATATGGCCATTTATACCATGGTTAAGAACAACACTTTCAATGGGGTGGGCTTGCCGTCCATTTTTCTCTATGAGCCGGATGAGGATCGCTATGAGTGTGTCAGATCCTTTGGCTATGAAGATTTCAAGCACAGGTTGTCCTAAGAGAAAAAGATTGTGCAAACGGATAGTTCCTCCGATTTTCTCGAGTCGGAGAGAGAAGCGGAGCAAGAGCAGACTGTATCGTATGGTGCGGAACTGACCCAGGCTCGTTTATTGCAACTCTTCGGTTATGGGTATTATCACCTGTAATCTGGGGCTACTGTCGCCGTTCGCAGGGCATGAGACTTTAACTCAATCAGATAAAGCGGGTTTATCATATGATGCTATTTCAGCCCAGAAGTCTGCAACAGAGGACCTTGCTCTATATCCTGGCCCCGACCCTCCTGCTGTTGATTACGCTTTCAGTCAGCGGATTTTTATTTGTCCGGACTATTCTCCTGAACCAATGGGGAGAAACGGCCGTTGTAAAATTACAGCGAACGGCCCATTTCATCGATATGGAACTCAGAAGGCCGAAGGATCTTCTTTTTTTACTGCAGAGTGTTGAGAACGGGGATGTCAATCGAACAATATTTAATCATATTATCGAGCAAATAAAGGAACTCGAGGGAGTTGTCGGGGTAAAGGTCGAGTGGCCGACAAAGGATATCGTACAAAAAAATACATCCACTATGGGATCAAAATCGGCAATGGGGATGATGCACGGATATCGCCTGGAACGATTTGAAATTGGTACGCCCAGATATAACAGCCAATCGAATAATCGAACCGTGTCGCTGATTTCCGCGATTAATGATAAAGATGACATGGTTGTCGGCCGGGTGGAGGTGATCATCTCCTTTGATCAATTAATTAACCAGATTGTTAATGCGTCCTGGTGGAAAAGCAACAAAGCGTATCTACTCGACAGCGCAGGGAATGTACTGACCAGCACTGCTACCCGGTTAGAACTCGAAGATTATTTCCCCATGCGTGCTTTCGGCACGGTCAACGATCTCGAAAAAAAAACCCTGGCGGCGATTCGGCTGAATAATTCCGGGACAGTCTTCGGCCCTGGATCTCCGCCTGAAGAGATAAGCGGCTTCTATCATCTGACGGAAGCTCCATGGACCATAGTGATCATGGCCCCTGGTGCAAAAGTACTCCAGCCTATCATCCGGTTTAAACTTTTTTATTTCCTCACTGTTACCATCGGTATTCTGCTTATTTTGATATTTATCAGGCAGACAACCAATCGGTTAACAACGCGAATAAAAGAAATTTCTGCCGCAGCCGACGATCTGGCCAAGGGCCAATTTGGCGCCCCTCTGACTATTACCAGCCAGGATGAAGTCGGAGAGTTGACCCGAAGTTTTAACAAAATGACGAGTCAGCTCAAACAGCGCCTGGCCATGAAAGCTGCCATAAATGTGGCCAGAGAAGTGCAACAGAACCTTTTGCCCAGCGAGGGATTTTCGGCAGATGGGATTGTGGCCGCAGGGGTAAGTCTGTATTGTGATGAAACAGGGGGAGACTATTTCGATATAATTACCTTTCCCGGTAACGACAAGAAAGTCGGGGTGGCTGTGGGAGATGTGGTTGGTCACGGGATTGGTGCAGCTTTGCTGATGACCACGGTGCGAGCGCTTTTGCGCTGCCGGGTTTTTCAGCCGGGCCGCCTGGATGAAATAATAAATGATGTGAACCGGCTTTTGTACAGGGATACAAGTATATCCGGGAATTTTGTTACTCTGTTTTATCTGGAAATTGACCGAAGGCAAAACACCATACGCTGGGTACGGGGAGGTCATGATCCGGCCATAGTTTATTCCCCTGGCAGTCAACAGTTTTCTGAGCTTAAAGGAAATGGATTAGCTTTGGGGGTTGATGCCGATTACCGTTTTGCGTGCAACGAAATGTCGGTTCCAGATGAAGAGCAACTCATCCTTATCGGCAGCGATGGTGCCTGGGATGTTGTAAATGAGGCCGGGGAGCAATTCGGTAAGGATCGTATCGGCCGGATACTCGCAGCCAACAGTGATTTATCGCCGGATGCGATACTTAGGAAAATCACTGAGCAAATTAACGCCTTCAGAGGGGAAATACCGCAAAATGACGATATAACTCTGGTTGTGATCAAGACGGATTCATCTTCGTTATCCCGTTAGGAAAGGACCTCGATGCCCAAATTGACCAATTGTCAGCAGGCAGAAGACCTGTGTGTTTATGATACGCCTGCCCCGAAATGACATCTCCTCTTGTGCGGCAGATAGTTGCGGTAACCTTTTTCAGGCTGTTACTGAATACGGGCAGACGCTTTATATACCCTTTTGCTCCGGCCCTCAGCAGGGGACTTGATGTACCGCTGGCGGCAATTACCTCGATAATTGCCACCAGCCAGATGACTTCACTGCTGGGCCTGTTTACTGGTCCGCTGGCGGAGAGGATCGGCTATCGCTTCATGATGCGGACCGGCCTTGCTTTGCTTGCCGTGGGAATGTTACTATGTGGACTGTTCCCGACGTATTGGCCGGTGTTTGTCGGTCTGGTCGTGGCGAGTTTTGGCAAAACGGTATTTGACCCTGCTATCCAGGCTTTTATCGGGCATAATGTTCCTTTTACTCATCGGGCCAGGGTGATAGGTGCCGTGGAAACTGCCTGGGCGGGCAGCACTCTGATCGGCATCCCGGCCTTAGGTCTTATCCTCGACCATGTCGGACTGAGCAACTCGTTTTTTATTCTGGCA
>JBBRDD010000027.1:0-33926 GCA_038204235.1 Desulfobulbales bacterium | reverse complement strand
ACCTCGCCCCATTGATAGCTGAGAAGTTTGCCGAGATCATTCGGCGATTCAAGGCGCAGCAGATTGGTATAGCCTCGCCCGCCGCTGCCATGACTCGTCCGGGCCAGCTCTTCGGTTGTCAACTGTTGTTCAACCAGACCGTGGTGCATGACCAGCACTTCTTCAGTCATCATACGCATTTCCTGCAGGCTGTGGCTGATAAAAAGCATAGGGATCGAAAATTCGGCGAAAACCCGACGCAGATGCGGAATAATCTGATATTTCAACATGCCATCCAGGCCTGCCAGTGGTTCATCAAGGAGGATGAGACGCGGGCAGGCCAGAATCGTTCTGCCGAGTGCAACCCGCTGCCGTTCACCACCGGAGAGTTTTGCCACACTGCGATCCAGAAGTTGTTCAATCTGCAAGACCCTGATGAGCTGCTCCGGGTCAATATTTCTTTGCTCGGGAGGAATCCTGTTTAAACCGTAAAACAGGTTTTTCTTCACGCTCATATGCGGAAACAGATGGGCATGTTGAAAAACAACACCCACCCGACGTGCCTCGGGCGGGAGATTGATTCCTGTCTTCCGGTCAAAAAGGGTCAGTTCATTGAGTTTGATGATCCCATTATCAGGCTGCAGCAGTCCGGCAAGCATGTGCATAAGCGATGTCTTGCCGCTGCCGGAAGGCCCGAAAACGCCGCACTTTTCAGATGCAAGGGAGAAGGCGATCCGACACTGAAAATCACCAAAGTCTTTTTCAACATCAACTTTCAGCAACATGATCTATCTCCTTGCCAACCTGCGGTTTGCACCTTCGCCAATCAGCAGCACGACAAATGACAGAAGGATCGATACCAGGCAGAGGGACAGAGCCATGCTGTCCCCGCCCGGAGTACTGGTATATTGATAAATAGCCAGCGGGATTGTCTGGGTCACACCGGGCATATTCCCGGCCAGCACAATGGTGGCACCAAATTCGCCCAGGCTTCTGGCAAACATCAAGGTTGTACCGGCCAAAATGGCGCGACTGCACAGCGGGACCGTGATGGTGAAAAGGGTGTCCCACCATTTTGCCCCGAGGGTTCGCGACGCCTGGAGATACTGGCGGTCAATACCTTCCAGGCCGATACGAATGGAGCGGACGAGCAGCGGGAAACCGACGACAGCCGATGCTATCACGGCACCACGCAGGGTGAAAATAATCCGAATATCAAAGAGCCCGAGCAGATGACCAAGCCAGCCATGACGCCCAAAGAGCAGCAGCAGGAGATAGCCGGTAACAACCGGCGGCAGAACGAGCGGAAGATTGACAATGCCTTCCAGCACCGCCTTGCCGCGGATATTGGTCAGCGCCAGCAGATAGGCAACACCAAACCCGGCTGGCAAGGCAAGTATCGTCGCCGTTACAGCTACCTGCAATGATAAGTTGATCGCCTGAATATCGGCCGGGCTGAGGGATACCATGTCCTGCACCTTATCTTTTTGATTCGAAAATTTAAAAAAATCTGCAGTTATTTTGATTCAAAACCATACTTGCTCAGAATGGCTATCGATTCAGGACTGCTCAAATAAGAAAAAAATGATTTGGCCAGCTCATTTTTTGCACCTGTTACGGTGAGGCCCATTGGGTAGGAGACCCGATCATACAAATTGTCCGGCACGATAAAGAGAATTTTAGCCTTGGTAGCAAGCAGTGCATCGGTCTTGTAGACAAATGCCCCGTCCACCTCACCCCGATCGGCATATATCAATGCCTGGCGCACATCTTTGGCCATAATCAGTTTCTTGTCCTGTTCGAGGGTGGCGTATACACCGGCATGCTCCATGGCCTGTTTGGCGTACTGCCCAGCCGGCACGCTCTGGGGACTGCCTAAAGCGACGCGCTCGAGCTTGACAAGCGACTGCATGAAAAGGTCAGTACCCTTCTTTTCACCGACAAACACCAGTTTATTATAGGCAAAGATACGATCGGTGCCCGGTTCAATCATTTGTTTTTCAAGGAGATATTTCATCCATTTGGGATTGGCCGAAACATATATATCGGCTGGAGCCCCCTGCTCGATCTGCTTTGCCAGACTGCCGGAAGAGGCAAAATTCGGTTGGAATTCTGCCTCTGGATGTTGGGCGGTAAATCCTGCGGTTAGCGCATTGAAGGCATCAGTCATACTGGCAGCAACCGAAAGATTGATGGTTTGCGCCTGGGCGGCAACCAAAGTAAATATATGCAGGATCAGGACAGTGAAAAACATTTTCAATTTCATACGTAACTCCTTTGCTGAAATATTTTGATGATTTTTGATATTGCTTAACAACACGTTACATTATAGCCAGCAGGACATCAGAGGCCTTGATAACGGCCGAAATCTCAAGCCCCACAGCAAGTCCCAGTCTTTTAACACTAGCCGAAGTGATAATCGAGGTGACCGTGCTGCCTCCGGGCAGATCAATGGTGATTTCGTCGTTCACCGCACCGGAGATAATTGTACTGATAATTCCAGTGAGAATATTGCGCGCCGATATCTTTTGTGGATCAATATCGCTTCCGAGAAGAACAGACGACGCCTTAACTATCGCCATAACCTCTTTGCCAGGCGCAAGATCTAGGCGCTTTGCGGAGTTGTCGGTAATGACTGAACTGATCCTGTCACCGCCCTTGAGTTGCAGGTTGATGACATTGTTGACAGCCCCTTGATCGATACTGACAACCTTTCCTAGCCAGACATTTCGGGCACTCAGTTTCATCTCTATCCTCCTCAATGTTTTTAATGTTTCCAGGGCGTCCTGAGGATTATCAGCAAAGAACTGCATAAACCGGACAAATTCCTTCTGCATCATGTAGATGCGACCAAGGAGTTCTTTCCCTTCCTCAGTCAGAACCGATCCCCCTCCTCCACTGCCACCTGTTCGCTTAACAACCAGCGGGTAAGGAAGGAGATTGTTGATCTGATCAAGCTTCTGCCAGGCTGATTTATACTGTATACCAAGCGCCTGGGCTGCACTGTTGATCGACCCGGTCCGCTCAAGCGCCTGAAGCAGTAAAATAGCTGGTTTACCGGCAGTCCAGCCCATGATTTGATAAATGATGTTGTCTGATTCTGGTATTGGCTTGGCCATTTTTTCCCGTTGTAATTTTCGTTATTACTTTTTGACATAACGATTAATGGATAATGATGTCTTTTGCAAAGCAAAATGCGGGCCAAAGGCCAAAAATCGACGTCAAGAGAACCGGCAACAAAACCACAAGTCTTTAACTACACTACACTAAACAGCTGACAAAAGGACATAGGGTGACTAAAGAGAACCACCGAACACGTGCTATCAAAAAGAAAACCTCTGTTCCCTTCGGTGCCATTTGCGACAATTTGGTGGCAACGCAACAGGAGATTCGACAAAAATGTCCCTCTCATAGGCTGAACATGGTGCGGTTCCTTCTTTAGTCAATAACTGACAGAAAGATAAATGCAGGAAAATTACTCGTTTTCGCTGACGGCTCGAAAAGATCGTGATTGTTGATAGTGATCGTTTTATTAATCGGTAAATGCTATTTGATATATTGGACGGCGCATGTAAAATTACCGAATGGAGTGCAGGCAGTGCAGCTGCAAATAATCTCGTCCCGAAACTGGCAAAAAACCATGAAACTTTACTTTACATGCCCAATAAAAAATATCACCTTTGCATCTGACGATTATGCTCTCCTGCCAGGGCATCGTGTAGTTGAAGATGGAACAGGCGTGAAAGAACTTCAGGGAAGAATCAGTCTGAACTCAGGATGTCCGTTGTGCGGACAGAAACACCAATACGACGTGAAAGATGCTCTATGTCCACTAACCGGAGGAGAAAATGCAAGATAAGACAGTTCGACTCACCACCTGCGTGAAGGGAGGCGGCTGAGCTTCTAAACTTTCTCCAGGGGACCTGGAACAAGCACTCGGCGGCATTGAATTTCCTACAAATGAAAACGTTCTGGTCGGTATGGCAACCTCGGATGATGCCGGAGTTTACCGTGTTTCTGATGAATTGGCCCTGATCCAGACCCTCGATTTCTTTACGCCAATCGTCGATAATCCTTATGATTTCGGCCGCATTGCCGCCGCAAACGCCCTCTCCGACGTGTATGCGATGGGCGGTGTTCCCAAAACCGCCATGAATATCGTGGCCTATCCGATGACGAGCATGGGCCGGGAACCATTGCGGGAAATGCTCGCCGGCGGCGCGGCAACACTCAAGGAAGCAGACACGGTGCTGCTCGGCGGGCACAGTGTGGAAGACGAGGAATTGAAGTACGGTCTGTCGGTCACCGGTTTTGTCCATCCGATGAAAATTCTTACCAACCAGGGCCTTCAGGCTGGTGATTGTCTGGTGCTGACCAAACCGCTCGGCACAGGAATAATTAATACCGCTATTAAAGCAGGACTGGCCTCCAACGACACCATTCAGCAGGTAACCAAGCTGATGGTCACGCTGAACCGGAAGGCCGCCGAAATAATGACTGCCTTTAAAATTTCAGCCTGCACCGACATAACCGGATTCGGCCTCCTCGGTCACATAGCCGAGATGATCTGTGGGACCGGCACAGGCGTAATACTTGAGTCAAACAAGGTACCGGTGCTGGCCGAAGCCTATGGATTTGCGGCGATGGGCTTTGTGCCGGTCGGCGCTCATAAAAACCGAGAATTCAGAAAGAATATGGTCCAGGCATCGGCCACTTTCGATCCTGTTCTCCGTGATATCCTCTATGATCCGCAGACTTCGGGTGGACTGCTGGTTGGCTGCCCGGAAAAAGATGCTCCAGCCCTGCTACGAAGACTGCACGATGCAGGAATCTTCGAGGCAGCAATGATCGGTTTTGTAACTGAAAACACAAAAAATATTATCCAACTTCTATAACGTAAGGAAATACGATGGGAAAAATAATTAACGCCTGCGGCCTGACCTGCCCTGCCCCGGTGCTGCTGGTAAAAGATGGTGTCGAGCAGAACAATGATAATGAGCTGACAGTACTGGTGGATAATGCAGCATCTATGGAAAATGTCACCCGCTTTCTTAATTCTAGAGGCTATGCAGTGACCGACAGCCAGGAGGACGGCGTATTCCGGCTTGAAGCACGCCGTGACCAAAATGATACACATGTCAGGCAGGAGAAGACCACAAAAATCAGTCGTGATGAGGCGGCTAAAAAAATTCTGGTCCTGATCACCAGTGACCATCTTGGTGCAGGCGATGACGTTCTAGGTGGAAAACTGATGGTCAGTTACCTAAAAACCATCAAGGAAATGGGAACCGATCTGTGGCAACTTATTTTCGTCAATGGCGGGGTAAAACTGACCATTGAATCATCTCCTGTTCTGCAGGAATTGCAGGAGTATGAAAAATCCGGGGTGATTATATTTGCCTGCGGTACCTGCCTGGAGCATTTTGGCCTCACCGCTCAAAAGAAGGTCGGCGGCACAACCAATATGCTCGATATTGTGATGGCCACGCAACTTGCCGATAAAGTTATTACTATCAGTTAAGGCAAAAGATCATGGAACACAACAAGATGTGAAAATTTTGATACAATCTCCGACATATTTTTTTTTGTAACACGACCAAGTCAAAGTGTCCTGAATCCTTAACTGCAACTCCCTCACTTTCAAACTTCAATCTATTGCACTTATTTACTACTCCAGAGGACACCTTTTAAAAAATACAGGTATATTTTTATTGTTCCAAAACATGATTATTTTTCATTGAACTGATAGCCGAATGGTCCAAAGGTGCAAGAATCGTTGTTGCACCCCTGATTAACTGGCTTTGTACAGGGGTGTGTCTGTCAATTTAGCCATAGTCCTGTCCTTAGTTTAAATAATTTATGAGGAGTTGTCATGAAAACACGTGCTGCTGTTGCATTTGAAGCGGGCAAACCATTAGAAATTATTGAGGTTGATCTAGCTGGACCAAAAGCGGGTGAAGTACTGGTTGAATTAAAAGCAACGGGTGTTTGCCATACCGATGCGTTTACCTTGTCCGGTGATGACCCGGAAGGCGCGTTTCCCGTGATTCTGGGTCATGAAGGCGCAGGAATTGTCGTTGAAGTTGGCGAGGGAGTTAAAAGTTTAAGGCCAGGTGACCACGTCATTCCGCTTTACACGCCAGAATGTCGGGAGTGTGAGTATTGTTTAAATCCAAAAACCAATCTCTGCCAATCCATTCGATCCACACAAGGTCGTGGGGTAATGCCTGATGGCACGAGTCGTTTTACTTTGGATGGTAAGCCTATCCTGCATTACATGGGGTGTTCGACCTTTTCCATCTACACGGTGCTTCCTGAGATTTCTTTAGCCAAAGTTCGTGAAGACGCCCCTTTTGATAAAATCTGTTACATCGGATGTGGTGTAACAACTGGTATTGGTGCTGTTGCCTTTACCATGGGTGTTGAGCTTGGTTCAACGGTTGCGGTGTTTGGCCTCGGCGGTATTGGCCTGAATGTTATTCAGGGCGCTAAAATGGTGGGTGCCACTCGTATCATTGGTATCGACTTGAATTCTTCAAAAGAAACATTGGCCCGACAATTCGGCATGACTGATTTTGTGAACCCGGCTGAAGTAGAAAATGTAGTTAATCACCTCATTGATATGACAGGTGGTGGCGTGGATTACAGCTTTGAATGTATTGGCAATGTCAATGTCATGCGTCAGGCATTAGAGTGTTGTCACAAAGGCTGGGGGCAGAGTTGCATTATAGGAGTTGCTGGCGCGGGACAAGAAATCTCAACACGTCCATTCCAACTGGTGACGGGCCGATCATGGCGAGGTACCGCATTTGGCGGAGCGCGTGGTCGAACCGATGTGCCAAGAATTGTTGACTGGTATATGGAAGGTAAAATAAAAATTGATGAGTTAATTACCCATAAGATGCCATTGAATGAGATTAATACCGCGTTTGATTTGTTGCATTCTGGTGAAAGTATCCGTTCAGTTGTTGAATTTTAAGGTAACGTATACATGACAATAGAAAAAATTAGTGCCAATAAAAGTTTTGGCGGACAGCAGCTGCGTTTTAAGCACCGTTCGCTCGTCCTCAACTGTGAAATGAATTTCGCCGTGTATCTTCCACCACAGGCAGAGTATGGTTCGGTTCCCCTTTTGTATTGGCTTTCTGGACTGACGTGTACTGATGAAAATTTTGTCACTAAGGCTGGCGCACAGAAATATGCTGCGGAAGAAGGTCTTGCGATCATCGTACCAGATACCAGCCCCCGCGGCGAAGGTGTGCCCGATGACCCTGACAAAGCCTATGATTTTGGTTTAGGTGCAGGATTTTATGTCAATGCGACGCAAGCGCCCTGGAGCACCCACTACAAAATGTATGACTATGTTGTGGAAGAACTCTATGCGCTGGTGAATCAGAATTTTCCCGTCGATAGTTCACGTGTTGCTTTGTCAGGGCACTCGATGGGGGGGCATGGCGCATTAACTATTGCCTTGAAAAACCCTGAAAAGTATCAGTCGGTGTCGGCTTTTTCACCGGTCGTATCACCGCTTAACTGCCCTTGGGGTATAAAAGCATTAACTCACTACATTGGTGACAACAGGGTCGATTGGGCGCAATATGACACCACAGAGCTCGTGCGGTCAGTGCCGGAGCGCTTACCGATTCTAATTGACCAGGGTGACGCCGACAACTTTCTTGCTGAACAGCTGAAGACCGAGTTACTGATTCAAGCGAGTCAGGATGCGGATTACCCGATGGAGATAAGGTTCCAGCCTGGATACGATCACAGCTATTCTTTCATTGCCTCTTTTATTGAAGACCATATACGTTTTCACGGAAAAAATTTATCTGCTTAATACTTGAATAAGAGATTCGAGGAATCGATCATTCGAGCAGTCGAGTATGTCCGGCATATCAGAAGACAGTTCGTGGTAATTGAGAAAATGCTATGATCGTTTCTGATAATCTCCCGGTATGACCGCTCAATGTTGCTTCTTTGGGCGCTGGGCAAAAAAATCCCAGAATGTGCAAGCGGATTGAAAAGCTGTCATCCATCTGGTATAAATATCTCGCATCGCCGGATCAATCGCATCACTGGCCGGCGAGCAAAGCAAAAGGCTTTCTGAACGTCCAGGATATGGACGGGGGCATGGTAGATATTTTCCCGCTTTGCCCTGGCAGGGAACCCGGTGTAATCCCGGGACGGACCCGCCGCTGTAAGTGAGGACGAACGCCGCCTCATGCCACTGTACAAATGGTGCTTCGAAATGAAGTAACCGTATGGGAAGGCGCGGCTAGTAGAATGATCCACGAGTCAGAATATCTGCAGGAAAAGCCATAAAACTTCCCGGAGAGATGGTAAATCCCTGGGCCGATTTCTTGTCGGCCTGGTGAATTACTTCGGTCGACATCTCTATCATGACGGGAGGCTTCATGACTGCGTATCAACTGTTTCTTCTCTTTCTCACTGTCTATATCGGCATTTTGATCGCTACTGGACTTCATTTCAGCAAGAGACAAAAAACGCTGGCGGATTTCTGGTTGGCTGGCAAGGATGCGGGCGGACTGTCCATCGGTTTCTCAGCAGCGGCATCCTGGTTAACAGCAGGTGCGTTGCTGGCAGTGATTGGCTTTTTTCTGCTTCAGGGCATGGGGTCGATCTGGGGATTTGTCGTCCCCAATGTCATGGCCCTTTTGATCATTGGTCTTTTAGTTAAAAAAATCAAAAAATTACCGGCAATTACCCAACCTGAACTCCTTGAACTCCGTTATGGCAGTTTTCTGCGTCTGCCCGTAGCTCTGATCATAACTGTGGTTATGATTCTTTTTGCCGTGGCTGATATCAAAGGATTTGCCATGGTTTTGCAGATTTTTTATGGAGTGAGTCCCCTACATGCAGCCCTTATCGTCGGCCTGGCAGTGACATTGTATGTGACTCTCGGCGGTCTATCGGCCGTCATCGCCACTGATGTCATTCAGTTTCTCTGCCTGGCCGTTTTTATCATCGTCATGGCTGTTACGGTGTTGTCCGGTGCAATAGAAACATCACCACTACCTGCAACGGAAATGTTTTCAGCCATGCCGGAATCATGGTGGAACCCACTCTCAATTGGCATGCCCATGGTGTTGATATTTGTTCTTGCCATAGTACCCGGCTGGATCAGTGAGCAGGATCCCTGGCAGCGGGTGTGGGCGGCCAAAGATGAACGCGCTGCGAGAAATGGCATGTTTTTCGGTGCGCTCCTCGTTGCCTTTGTGTTCGGCGGCTGCGCCGTTATTGCGATCGGCCTGAATACTATCTATCCGGACATAGCAAAGATGGGATTTCCCATGGGAATGGCAAAGGCTGAACCTGCACTTTTACGTTTTATCATGGAGAGGGGCTTTTCCGATATCGCTCTAGCCTTGTGCGCGGTAGCCCTTGCGACAGCCGCCATGTCCTGCACCGATACTTTCGCCACCTCAGGTGCCTCGTGCATAGCCAGAGATATATACCAGAGATATCTGCATCCGGAAGCAACGATGAAGGAAATGCAGGTTGTCAACAGGATCTCCGTTCTCGTTATTGTCACGCTGGCGACCATAGGCTCGTTTTATATCAACAGCATCATCGATGCCATCCACATCGCAACCTTTATTGCCAGCGCATCGTACTTTTTTGTCCTGATGGGTGGCTTATACTGGAAACGTGCCACGAGCTCCGGTGCCGGAGCATCTCTTTGTGTAGGATTTGGTCTGCAGGTTACGCTGGTGTTGATTGATCTTATAAAAACTGCGCCTATGGCGCCGCCATACCTTGAAAGCCTTCATCCACTGCTCATGGGGCATGGAGTGATTGTTGCCATGGCTTTTTCCGGAGCTGTCTTCGTTACGGTCTCGCTCGCCACCGAACCTTCTCAACAGATCAGGCTGGTTCCTTTCTTTCCAGATGAAGGCCTGGCCTTTGCCTCCACCATGAAAGGTGGCATCCATCCTGCTTTGTCCCAGGGGTCAGGGATTATGGACAAAATTGACATCAGGTATTGCGGGACTGTCGTTCGATTGCATCTTGGAGTTGAATTTTCCAGCGAGGTAGGCTGGAAGAAGCTGGTTGACAAGTTGTCTGCGTCTGGTGTGAATTGGGTACGTATGGCCGGAGACGACTCCATCCAACGACTATGTCGTGGACAGTCTGGGGATTTCTTTTCCAGTGTAACTGTCACACGAGGAGAGAGTCGGTCTGTCCTTTGGTTTGAGACTGAGGGGAATGGTATCCATCTGGCCCAACTGAAACAAGATATATGCATGGCCCTGATTGACACTGAGATTATTCTGGGTTCATGTCGAAAACAGCCAGCCGAAGAGCTGGCAGTCGAGGGATTGTTGAGGCCCGTAGAAAGCCACAGCTGAGTGGAATTTTTGTTCCGGGTCATAACCAGAGGTGTCTCCGCCTGTTAGGTAAGCAGGCCGGTAAACTCGAGCTCACTTGGCAATCGGTGATAAGTCATCGCCCGAAGTGTACATTGTCAGCGCACCAAACCTCGTCGTGCCCCATAGTTGCCCGGGTTCGACAGCCATAGACAACATTTCGAAGCACCTTTCACAGCGTTAGAGGACCGGCAATTACGACAAACATGATTGCCGTTCCTCTAGCATTATCAACCATTTGTCATAAATATTCGTTTCCGATCACTTGCGGTTGATGACAATTTTACTGACAAGGAAAGGCTTCTATTAGGGCATTTATCGTAATAGCAAAGTCTGGTTCATGCAGCATTTCGGGATGTTCTTGTAAATATTTGACGACAATTCTAGCAGCTTGTCCGTTAGTTATGTTTGAATGGGGGGTGCAAAACAAAGCATTATTGCGGAGAGGAACCTCATATAATTTATTGAGACTAATTATTCCCTGCATCAAGCCAAAACAATACATTGAATTTCCGGCATTAATGCCACCTTGAACATCGGCAGTCAATTTCTTTCCATCCATAATGTCTACTGCGACATTACACTGTGACAGCAGGTTGTTACCATCGTCGGCCAGAGCTAGATTCGATAAGGGCAACATTAATGCCGCAATCACTACTAAAACAATTTTCTTCATTGCTCCCTCTTTTTAAGCAATAACACCTTTGTTGGTTGTTGCAGTATATCGTAACCTGAGAATCTGATAACAGATAGAAGATTTCACCTGAAAATAGCCCGAAAAAAATGACAGCTTAAATTTCATCTGACAATTACTGACGTTTCAGTAATTGTCAGATGAAGTCTGACTCACTACATCTAGATATAGATTAGAATTTCTCACATGAAAGAGCTAACCGCCCTCTTACCTTTTGAAATAAACAGTGTAAATTTAAAGGGCACAGTCTGATTTTTAAAGATGAAAACTCACCAATTCAATCATATTAAAAATTCTTGTTCTGTCAGGAGCCTAAAATTTAACGCTTAACAGGGCCATCACCCGGTCAGCAGAATAACTGTCACTTCCCCATTCATGGTCGTAAACAGCTTCAACCGACCACGTAGTTTTGTCGCACGCACACGAGAGCAGTGTGAGGCCTGCACCGACGTTGTATGTGTTTTCAGGCGATTGCAGTTCCGGGGTTGTAAATGACGATGTGCCAACACTCTTGAACGAAGCCGTGTTTTCCAGCGATGGGTTGCTGAGTTCATGAAACCACTTTAAATGTACATCAGGAACAAGTGTCATCTTATTACTATAGCTGAAGCTACGCTCCACTTTCACTCCCAGACCGGATTCAAGAAAATTGTAATCCTGGGAATCCACCTTGAGATTGATATCACCTGCGCCCGTTTCCGTATAATCATCAAGGTTCATATATGTATATTGGAGGGAAGCAAGCGGTGTAATCGTGAATTTCTGAAGAGGAAAATGATACCCGGTACTCATAAAAGCAGTATAGTTCTGTCCATCATACTCGGCGTCTGCCGTACGGTCTACACCGGGAAACAAAATGTGCCGCTTGCCTGAATAATCGTTCCAGCCAATAGACACACTCCCGTTGACGAACCAAAGACCTCTCTCATGACCGAGATAAGCAGTCGCTTGGTAGGTATCAACATCAGTGCTGTTATCAAACGTCTTTCCATCTATTGAGCTTCGTGCATAGCCCACGCCTAAACCTGCGCGGGTGTGAGTGCCAAGTGATGCGTCGTAACCCAGCATAGTGCCGAGAGTGTTGGCATCATACCCCCCGTAGGCTGCGTCGGCATCTTGTTCACTAAAATATCCAGAGCCTTGCAGCCACCAACCGCTTTGGGGACCGTTCTCCTGGCAAGGTGAATTTTCATTGTCATACAGGTTGACATTACTACATATGTTAAGGCGAGACATCCAGAGATTCTGAAACTCTCTGACTCCCTGAAAGGAGACGAGTGGAGCTACTGAACCAGAGGTCGAAGGTGCCAGTTGTGCAACTGCATTTATGACCGCGTCTTGGTCGGAAAAAGAGTTGATTGCAGCCAGAACTGCGGCGAGATCAGGAGTAACTGTCGCAGCAAGCAAGGCTGGCACTATTCCAGCAGCAAGAGGAGAAATTGCAGCTTGAGTGCCACCGGAAGGAGGATTTGCAGCTGACTGTAGCGGAATACCAGTCGTTTCTATGGTTACCTGACCAGCTACAGTGCCGGCGAGAGGTACAGCGGAGAAGGTATAAAGCGGATTGGTGGGATCCTGGACTTCGACCGTAACAACACTTCCATTAGTTCCGCTTGCGGTTTGGATGATATTAAACTGGGTCCCAACCGGGATATATGCTGACGAAGGGACAGTCGCATTGACCGTGAGCGTAGGCCCAAGGAGTGTGGTTCCAACCGAACGTATATTACCGTACACCGTCGGGCTGGCCAGGGTCGTATTGATCACCCCGCCTGGCCCTTGATTGGCGATCGTAAGCGCACCACCGATATTCAAGGTATTCGTCCCCAGAGAAAAGGCATACGCATCTACCGCGCCAGTGATGGTTGAGCTGACCCCGGCGAGATTACTACCCCCGACAACATTGATGGCCCTAAGCCCAGTTGCGCCGCCTACTGCGCCATTTAAGACACTAAAACCGCTCAGCTCCAAGGTACCCGTATTTGCAGCAGCCGTGGTGAGAGCGCCTATGACTGTCGTGTTTGGTGCCAGACTGATCGTCCCGTCACCAGCAAGATTCATGGCCGTGGTGTTCGTTGAGCCGCTGTTGAAGTTCACACGACCAGTCTGGGTGAGGTTCAATCTCGCAGCATTGACCGACCCGAGAAAATTCACTGTTGTATCATTAAGACCTGCGGCGATATCGAGAAAAAATGAAGTCGGAGTCCCGATGTCTCCAAATACGGTCGAGCTGCTATTGAACGTGATGTTTGACAAACTGGAGGCATCGGTGGAGACTGCAAGTCCGGGAACAGTTCCAAGAGGATTGTTGTTTGAAAAGATATCCGTTTGCGGACCACCCACGGTGCCAACGATCAAGGTCCCTGTGGTTGCATTACCTTCCATGTCGACGCCTTCCAGCATGCCCTCCGCACTCAACGGGATAGGGTAAATGCCGGAGGCTACTTGCCTTGCTGCAAAACTTTGCTGACTCCATGATGTCATAACAGTCATAAAGCAGATAAAAGAAAGTGCACTTCGATTCATAAAATCATTGCCTCTTGATAAAATTTTACTCAGAATTGAGTTGATATGTCATTCGGTTCTGTCTGAAGCGAGACCAGACGATGATTGGTTGATAAGTAATCGATTTTCCGGCCATTGACCCAGATAGTTCCGAAAAAGCGTCAGTTGAAAAAAATAGCGATCCGGATCCGCTCTTTATCTCCAGAAACATTTTTTTCCTATTGGCTGACATATCATTACGTGACCGAGGGGCGACTGGAAAAATTCCTTTTATAGCCGCAGTAACTATCAATGAACAAGGTCATCCTCAAGCAATGCGCTTTAGCCAGGTGGTCGAATTTTTTACCAAAGAGGCCATCATGTCCGGGTCTGTTTTTCAGCTATCAAAGATGCCGGTTATAACCATTCAGATATAAGCATGGTACCTTCCATGCCATCAGCAAAAGACATTTCTGCCGTTATCTTGCGGAGTTTTGCTGCCGTTTCAACAGGCGGTACGATTTCCAACAAATGCTACTTCGGTTTGGCTACATCACCGCCAGGACTCCGCCCATGCCTTAGCGTCGGCTAAAGGTGGCTGAGTTTCAGGGGTAATCAACAATCATTATCTTGGTCTAAGCAGGCAGTTTTATCGGCAGTCTTATTGACTAATTTCATCCGAAGGATGACCGGAGCAGGCCCCTGCACTTTCCCCGTATTTGTTGCGTCGAACTTTATTTTAGCCTCATCTCCAGTGCGATTTATTTGCGTCACTGGTTGACCGCCAAGGATTTGTTGCTGATCATGTATTTCTGTATTTTCCTGGTCTGGTGCCTGGTTATTGGCTACCCACGCAAAACCACTCTGCATATAAAATATGCCGCCAAGGGCGACCGCAATCACTATTCGCTTTTTCATGGTAGACTCCTTGTCAAGGTAAGTTGTTCATATCACAAACGTATCTTCCTGATATATGGAATTTTACTTTTTCTTTCTTCTAGCTATACCAGCAAGACCCAATAAGCCTGTACCAAACAGTAGCATGGTAGCAGGTTCAGCTGTCTGCGGAGTACAAGACGAGATCATTAGTGCTGTGCCGTTTGAAGTAAAGCAAGCTCTGGGCCAATCTTCCTGTCTTGTGCCTGGTGTTACTCATCTCATTGATATAAAAAGACAAGTGACACGAAAAGTATTGATGTCGGAGCAGTCACCTTCCACACAAAAGTGGTCGTATGTGACCGATGGTCATATATGAACGGTCTTTCCTTGCTGAAGGCCGACAGGTGTAAAAAGACGGAGCGAAGGGAAATATCACAAGGCAGTATCCACCAATTCCCATTAAAAACCTCTTTCAGTGATAAGAAGGGAAATGAGGTGCGGAGTATACTATTGACGATCAACTTCAATCCGTCGATGGTTTTGACTGCGGGATTTATTTTTCAATAACTTTTGACCAACTTTTATCTCGCAGGTATAATTTCTCGTTATGGAATCATATATCAACAAAGACACGCAACTCTGCATGTCATTATCCGGTCGGCCGGGTGACACAGGAACTCGCTTCCATAACTATCTCTACCGGGAGTTAGGGCTTAATTTCGTCTACAAGGCTTTCAGCACGAAAGACCTCCCAGGAGCAATAACCGGCATCCGTGCACTCGGCGTTCGTGGTTGCGCGGTATCCATGCCTTTCAAGGAGGACTGTATGGTGCTGCTCGACGAGATTGATCCCTCGGCTTCCGGCATTCAATCGGTCAACACCATCGTCAACACGGACGGCTATTTGAAAGGCTACAATACGGATTATATTGCTTGCTATTCACTTTTGAAGTCACACGCAATTGCACCGGATTTGGAGTTTGCTCTGCGTGGTAGTGGCGGCATGGCCAAGGCCGTGGCCTGTGCCTTGATCGATGCGGGTTTTTCCCGGGGCACGATCCTCGCACGTAATGAGAGAGCGGGGACAGCCCTGGCTGCCCAGTATGGTTACGATTGGAAACCGGATTTGGCCGCAGACGATATGCCCGGCTTGTTGATTAACGTGACACCGATCGGTATGGCGGGTGGTTCGGAGTCCGGGGATCTTCCATTTGCAGAAGCGGTGGTGCGCGCAGCCATAAGTGTTTTCGATGTTGTGGCACTTCCACCGGAGACGCCGCTCATTCGTCTCGCCCGATCCTTGGGCAAACTCATCGTCAGCGGCGCGGAGGTGATGACGCTCCAGGCCGTCGAACAGTTCGTGCTCTATACCGGGCAGCGTCCAGAACCTGGATTGGTTGAGCGTGCCGCGACGTTTGCTCGGCAGGTTTGAGCCCGGCTTTTCCTGCTACATCTTTTATTTTGATTAAGTAAAATTATAAGAAACGCCTTCTCAAAAGCTTTTAATGGTGTTTTCGATAAAAAAAAGGTTCTAAACGAAAACATCAACACAGATTAACTAATTAATTTTTTAAAAAAACAGGCTTGCTGTGGCAGTCGATTTCACTTGACGCCGCCCGGCCACTGAAACCTTGTTACACATTGAAGATTATGAAACACCTTTGTCGGGAATACAAGCAAGACGATATTGCAAAATTACAGAATTTAATGCTGGAGCTTGGTTACTCGGTTAATTTGCCCGAGTTAAGTCAGAACATCAGTGAGATATATAAAAAAGGTGGAGAAATATTTATTACTGAAATTGATGGAGAAGTTGTCGGAAGTGTCTGTGTTCTTATTGACACCCGGTTAGCTGAAGGTGTATATGCCGAAATAGTCAGTCTCATTGTTTCTGAAAACATTCGAGGGCATGGCGTAGGAAAAGAACTGGTAAAAGAAGCTGAAAATTGGGCAAGAAAACATGTTAATAAAATTCGTGTAAGAGCAAATGAAGTTCGTAGTCATGCACATGCTTTCTATAAGAGCCAAGGATACGAAGAAATTAAAACACAAAAAGTGTTTATAAAAATGATGTAGCCACTCAGAACCGACTCCTAGTGCTCAAGGGACGAAGATGCTGATCAGCCCAATCTTTGATGGCTGAGGATTGATCCTAATCAAAATGCTATCTATAAAGAAAACGGAGTAAAGAACATGAAGACAAAGGGGAGTTGCTTATGTGGAAGCATAGAATTCATCATAACTGATATAGGCAACAATATTTATCAGTGTCATTGTTCCTTGTGTCGTAAACAAGGTGGTTCCGCGTCAAATACTGGCACAGTTGTACCTCTCAACAATCTGCAATGGACAAAAGGCAAGGCAAACATTAGGTCATGGGTCAAGGATTCTGGTTTCCGGTCAGATTTTTGCTCCATTTGCGGTTCACCTGTTCCAAATCAGTTAAGAGGTTTCGATTATTATTGGATACCTGTAGGCACTCTTGATGATGGGCCTTTTAATATCGTGGCAAATATACATACTGCGTCAAAAGCCACATGGGGCGTAGTAGCGCCAACCGGAAAACAATTTGAAACTATGCCAAATTTTGAGGAGTTCATATCCATATTACGCAACAATGGTCACTCCTAACGAGTGACTGAAGCTACGGCTGTGGCGGATGAGCCAAGGTACCCCCCCCAACAGAATGAATCGATACAAATGAACATTAAATATTTTGTCAATGAGATCGTTGATGTAATTGATTTTTTAGAACTTTTACAAAAATCTGGATTGGGAGAAAGGCGCCCGATTGATGATCTTGTTTGTCTTGGCGGAATGATAAAAAACAGCAACTTAATTGTAACTGCAAGAAATGGTAAAAAATTAGTTGGTATTGCTCGCTCCATCACTGATTTTCATTATGCTTGTTATTTATCGGATCTAGCTGTCGACAAAAGCTACCAAAATATTGGTATAGGCAAAAGACTCCAAACAATTACTCAGTCAAAGCTGGGACCTAAGTGCGCGCTCATCTTGCTTGCGGCACCAAGTGCGAATAAATATTATGAAAAAATTGGATTTTCGAATAACCCAAGATGTTGGGTTTTGAATAGAGAAGAAAATATTGGTTAACAATCCGTCTGAGTCGACAAAGACCCAGCGGGCGAATCCATTCTAACCAATTCTTCGGTGCCATTTGTTCGGTGCCATTTGTTCGGGGTTGTTTGAAACTTCTGTTTGGATATTTGCCTCTCAACTCAACGCTCTCGCAGCCAGTATATCTCCTGACATGGCTGACACTCGTAACATGCTGATATCATACACCCAGGATTTTGTTTTAACCGTTAGATTGTATGGACCTTGACCGACGGGTTTATCAGGTAAATTTGTGAAACGTCTCCAATATTTTCTTGAATAATATTGGACATCTAAATGCTTTTTTAATATCAGGTGTTTCAGAGCAATGTTCGGATTACGAAAGGTCAAAATGACATTCTTATGTTGCGAGGTTTTGGAGACACTGATTGAATCCCTTCACAGTAGTAAGATCAAACTGATTAACATTGAAGAGATATTGACATTTATCGTGGCGATGTTAACGCTAAGATCACCGACGCAAGGGGACAAACTAGCGGTTGTATAATCAGGCTTAATCCGCCGCCCTTGCGCCCGGTGAAGCGATAGGTTATGAAAGTATAGGAGTGTCTGATTGCTTGTAGCCGAAAAGGCTTTAACGCGAAAAAGGGAACCTGGTTTTGAGAAACGAGTTTTCCAATCCTCAAAATCCAATAAAATCACACAATCATTTTACGATTCTGTCTTGTTTTGGACAGCAGTGTGTTTCTCAGTTACGCAGCCATCGTGACCTTTGCCGCACTCACTACAATTAACGGTCACTTTATCCTTGATGTCACCATGTTTTTCCCGGAATTCATCAGGCGTCATATTGCATATAAGGCCACATCCACATTCAGGGCATTCCGATTTGATCTGGTATCTTTCCTTTGCCATGTTGTACCTCCTTCGCGTTGTTTTTTCTATTGTTCCTGCCACTGGGCCATTTCTTCCAGGTTTTGAAACGTATTCCGCCGTCCTCCGGCACAACGAACATTAACCAATCCCATTGAAATAATTTAACTTATGGAATAATTCTATTAAGACTGCTTTTTCAGTGCATCCAGCGTTTCAAGGTCACACACATCAAGACTTTGTCCGCACCCACCGCAAATCATTTCGCATTTATCCGGCGTACGTGATCTCCGCTCCTTAAACTGTGAGCGACATTCCGGGCATCTGAGTTCAATCGGTGAGGTGATAAATCAACGCTTTTTTAGAAAGCCCTGAAAAATCGGATTCCTGCTCGAAGCCACGGCATTTACAGACACCAGATTATCCTTTTCAGGCCGATCTAGCAAGATTTTCCTCGTTCTCTATTATGCCCCCATGTCAGGGCCCCCACCTTCTCGGTCCACCATTGCTCCCCACCACATCACTCGTTACCTCTTTTGTTGTATTCGTCGAAGCGAGCATCAAGTTCCATTTTTTTCTGAACCGCCAGCCCCCATGCCTTCTCCCATTTAGGCATCTCTTTCAGCCACGCCTGAATAATCGGATACTCGTTCTCGGAATCATCAATAACCCCCAGGCAGAACGGCTTCAGATCAGTTAAGAACTCGACGCCGCTCCGGTGGGCAATATTGATGTCGTTAAAACGGAACAAATGCAAATCGTGGGAACTCTCAAAAAATGGCTGAGCCCAATAGAATAGATTCGGCCTTATCTCGGTACCAAACCCGATCAGCGCCTCGCCGCCATCGGGATAATATAACCGAGCCCCACGAGCAATAATATCTTGGACTACTTCCATTTCTTCTTTAGTCATTCTGGCTCCTTAGTCAAATATAACATCCTCTATTTTTCGGCCATCCAGTCTTTCTAAGTGTTTATCTATGCACCTATTTAACGTGTTCGTAGTTACTCGACACCATTATATCACAAGGTCCATTGTTAGACGCCTAACAAGTCATTGTCCGGTTTCCTGATACCATTCCGGCTAAACACAATTTGACAACGGATTTCCATTAGTGATCTAAAGCTCCTCCATCCTCACAAATCAATTTACAGCTTTTCTCGAACAGAAAGGCGAAGCATCTGAGGAAACAGGCGCACCACGCCGTCACTTTATTTCTAGCAACGCAATCTGGTTTGTTCCAGTGGAAATCTTAATCAACGTGGTGTATCTGCAACTTTAAGACTATTCCTAACTATCTCAAGACAAAGAGTGGATTTTGAGGGTTTACCTTCTTCCAGATCAGTTCATCAGTGATCTAGTCAGAAAAATTTGCCTGAAGAAAATTGCTGGGCAGTTCAGGCTCGGGGTAAAAGTGAGGCAGTGCTCCTCCTTCTAGCCTCCAACATCTTTTCTTTAGCCAAACTGACTTGCCATCAAATAACGTTAAATCGTCAAAATACTGACCTTATGCCCAAAGTTTAGAGTATATCAGTCAAAGTATACCTTGACTAATAGGTTTGCTAAATATAGTATTGCGTAAAATTATTTAGCATAAATATATTTTATGTAAACATTTTGAAGAGCAAGCCGGATGCATGCGCTTTTTATAGGTTTAGTGCAAGAAAGCAGAACGGCGCAAAAGTGCGCCATGGAAAATAATATGGAAAAAATAGTTATAAAAAACCTGTACAAGGTCTTCGGTTCTGATCCTAAAAAAGGGTTGTCCTTACTGGAGCAGGGCAAAAACAAAGAAGAAATTTACGAACAGACAGGCCTTACTGTTGGTGTCCAGGACGCCAGTTTTGTTGTGAACAAAGGTGAGATTTTCGTCGTAATGGGCCTGTCCGGCTCAGGAAAATCAACTCTTGTACGTATGCTGAACAGACTCATCGAGCCGACATCCGGAGAGGTACTGGTAGATGGGGAAGATGTCTTGAAAATGAGCAAAATTGAGCTGGTAAAGTTCCGCAGAAGTAAAACCAGCATGGTTTTTCAGTCCTTTGCTCTTATGCCTCACCAGACCGTGCTGGAGAATGCTGCATTTGGCCTCGAGCTTGATGGTATGGATAAGAAAGATCGTGAGGAACGAGCCACGGATGCTTTGAAACAGGTCGGACTTGAAGGCTGGGAGAAGGCATATCCCAATGAATTAAGTGGTGGTATGCAGCAGCGGGTCGGATTGGCGCGTGGCCTTGCTGTTGATCCTGATATCCTCCTCATGGATGAGGCATTTTCGGCGCTAGATCCTCTTATCAGGACAGAGATGCAGGATGAACTGCTGAAACTCCAGGACCGGCATGAGCGCACTATCATTTTTATCTCCCATGATCTAGACGAAGCATTACGGATCGGAGATCGAATTGCCATTATGGAGGGTGGCCGGGTTGTTCAGGTAGGAACTCCGGAAGAGATTCTGCAGAACCCGGCTGACGATTATGTCCGGGCTTTTTTCCGGGGTGTGGATCCAACCGGTGTTATCTCCGCCGGGGACATTGTCCGCGATACCCAGCCCACAGTGATTTGGCATACTTCTAAATATGGCCCGCGTTCAACCTTGGAAATGTTGAATAATAAAGATCGGGAATTTGCCTATGTTCTTGATTCAGAACGGCATTTCTTGGGCATAGTTTCCTCAGATTCACTACGTGATGCAATTGACAAGGGAAACGGTAAAAGCAAACTTGAACATGCTTTTCTGGGGGAAGTAAAATCAGTTTTGGATACTGAGAGTCTCCAGGATATCCTGCCGTTGGTAGCATCACACACCTGGCCTATCCCGGTAGTAAATTCAGAAAATATATATCGCGGAGTTGTTTCTAAAAACCGCTTCCTTCGCACCTTGCACCGTGCAGAGAATGGGACACATTTCGAGCAGCCAGCAGCCTAGAATACTATCTTCAGGAGTTTTGTATAATGTTCAGTTTTGATGAAAGAGTTATTCCCTTGGATGTTTGGATCACTAGTTTCGTTGACTGGTTGGTTGAAGGATATCGATGGTTTTTCCAGGCACTTAAGTGGCCGGTGGAATTTACCTTGTCCGGTGTGGAAAACGGTCTCCAGGCGGTACCCCCGCTCCTTGTTATCCTGGTTTTTGGCCTCATTGCCTGGAGGGTTTCAGGTTTCAAGCTTGCTGGTTTTACTGTCGGATCGTTGGTTTTCATAGGTCTACTTGGGTTTTGGCCAGAAACTATGATAACTCTCGCCATGGTATTTTCATCAGTGGTGTTCTGTACAGTTGTTGGAGTGCCTTTTGGAATATGGGCCGGTCGTAGTGATCGTTTTAATGATATTCTTCGGCCGGTTTTGGATGCGATGCAGACAACACCTGCCTTTGTCTATCTGGTGCCTATCGTCATGCTCTTTTCCATTGGTAATGTAGCCGGCGTTTTGGCCACCATTGTCTTTGCTCTGCCACCACTCATCCGATTGACGAGCCTCGGTATCAGGGGAGTGCATCCTGAGTTGGTCGAAGCAGCTCTCGCTTTTGGGGCAACAAGCGGTCAGGTCCTGCTTAAGGTCCAGATACCACTTGCTTTGCCGACAATCATGGCGGGTTTGAATCAGACCATCATGATGGCACTCTCCATGGTCGTAATTGCCGCACTCATTGGTGCAGGTGGGCTTGGGGCTCCTGTTGTTCTTGGCTTGAATACACTTGATATTGGTCTGGCCACTGTTGGCGGCCTGGCTATTGTTTTATTGGCTATTATTTTAGATAGAATTACCCAATCAATGGGAACAAAGAAAACAAACTAAGGAAATAAAGATGATTAAAAAAATGATAATTGGGGCAGCCTTAGCTGCAATGACCTTTACCGGGGCAGTAACTACTTTTGCTGATAATAGTTTGCCCGGGAAAGGTATAACAATAAAACCTGCAAGGGCAACGTGGAACACTGGATTCTTTCAGGAAGCACTTGTTCGACGAGCTCTTGAAACTCTTGGGTATAAAGCGGAAAAACCAAAAACTCTGACGAATCCGATCTTTTACAAAACACTTACTCTCAGTGATGTTGATTACTGGACCAATGGTTGGTTCCCAATGCATAATGATCAAATGCCGAAAAATTTCGATGAAAAGGCTGAAAAGATTGGTTACGTAGTCAAGGCGGGTGGTTTGCAGGGTTACCTGGTGTCTAAAAAAGATGCAGATAAGTATCACATCACTTCCCTCGATGATTTTAAACGTGATGAGGTGAAGAAAGCATTTGATACCAATGGTGATGGCAAAGCGGATCTAACAGCCTGCCCTCCAGGCTGGGCCTGTGAAAAGGTTATTTCCCATCATATGGATGTGTATAACCTAAAAGACGATATCAATCCGATAACAGCCTCATATGAAGCTGGAATGGCCTCAGCATTAGCTGGTTATAACAATGGTGAGCCAATATTCTTTTATACCTGGTCGCCAAACTGGACCATCTTTAAATTAAAGCCGGGCAAGGATGTTGTATGGATCAACGTTCCTAAAATCATGCCGACTGAGGCGCAAAGTAAAGCTTTGGATCGGATGACAGTAAGTGGAATTGAAGGTGCTGTTTCAGATCCTATAAAGCTCGGTTTTATTGTTGCAGATATACGGATAGTTGCAAATAAACAATTTCTTAAGAAGAATCCCGCAGCAAAGAAATTTTTCGAGGTATTCACTCTGCCGCTAGGGGATATCAACGAACAGAACACTCGGATGAATGAAGGCGAGAAGAGTGAGCATGATATTCAAGGCCACGTAGATGAGTGGATTGCCAAGAACCAGGATAAATGGAACGGCTGGCTTACTGAAGCACGTAACGCTGCGAAATAGTCTCAGCCTGCAATAGCTTATTTACAACCCGGTGGCACCATGCGTGTTCTCCGGGTTGCTGTTTCTTTCACAATTCCATCGGTGAGTAAAAA
Organism: Desulfobulbales bacterium; assembly: GCA_038204235.1. Lineage (GTDB taxonomy): Bacteria > Desulfobacterota > Desulfobulbia > Desulfobulbales > Desulfocapsaceae > Desulforhopalus_A. Next base: position 10,615 of record JBBRDD010000027.1, on the reverse strand, counting down.
CGTATGGAACAGCTTATAAAAAAAGAGCAAAAAACTGAGGATGATGGAGAACCTTCAGGAGGGAATGATGGACGAAAGAAACGCGCTAATACCTGTTGTCACTAAAAAATTGCGGATTATTTTAAAAGGGGTGCAGGCGCACTCCAAAAATGTTGAAAAAACATGTGGATTAAGCAGTGCCAAACTCTGGATGCTACGTGAAGTCGCTGGTAATCCCGGAATTAAAGTGTTGAAGCTGGCTGCAGCTCTTTCCATCCACCCTTCAACCTGTAGTAATATGTTGGACAAACTCGAAAAAAATCAGCTTGTCTACCGTGATCGCAGCAAAACAGATCAACGGAGCGTTCATCTTTATGTCACTGAAGAAGGACACCAATTTCTTGTCAACAATGCACCCAAACCAACCCAGGGTAAGCTGAGCAACGCTTTGGCACAGCTCTCTCTCACTCAACTTACCAAGCTTGAAAGCGGGCTCGACGCTCTCGTTCAGGCTCTGCACTTCAGCAATGACCAAGCTGGCGAGACGCCCATCGTCATTGGGGAGTAACCTTCTCGCTCCAATCCCTCTTTGCCGCGAAAGCGTGCAAAAATTGACACTTTATGCGCGTTGTGGCTTGATAACGGACAATCATCGTTCTCTCAGAAAAGCCTACCACCAATCCGGGAACCGGGTCAATTCTCCCACCATTGATCTTGACCTAAAGGCCCATAGGAGATTCTCCAAATTATATTGAGGGGTTGATGGGCAATCCGTTTTTCCTTAATGGCCGTAGACATCTACAACAATTCGGTATTAGCCATGCAATCACCTGTAGCAATCAAAGCCTTACACGCTTCCTTAATCGCTTCAAGGTGATCTCTTTCGTTTTTTACAGAAGAGGGGTAGACTACAAAAAGAGGGATTGATCCATATCATCTTAACAAAAAGCAGGAAAACTCAATGAAAACCGATCTTGATCAGCTGGTTAGAGCCTTTTCTCGCGCCGTTGATCTCGTTGGAGTAGATGATATGCAGCACGGCAAACGGGTTGCTTTTATGGCTTTATCCTGTGCTGAAAAAATGGGGCTTGATCAAACTGAAGCCACTGCACTCTGCAGACTGGACCTTCTTCATGACTGTGGGGTGTCTTCTACTAAGGTACACAGAAAACTGGTCGGCGAACTCGAATGGCAAGGCTCAGACCTACATTGCCAGATCGGCGCGATGAGAATGCGGCAGTTTACATATTTTACTTCAATGGCCGACGTAATTCTTCATCATCACACCCGATGGGAGGACCTTAAAAATCTTACCATTCCTGAAAAAACCAAGATTCATTCGAATCTTATCTTTCTTGTTGACAGGGTGGATGCCTTGGCGGCTCTCCATCCGGGTCCTAATCTTTTGGCGGCAAAAGACTCAATTTGCAAAAAGGTTTACGATCTTCGCGACAAATATTTCCATCCGGGACTTGTCGATAGTTTTTTGGCAGCATCGGCAAGCGAGGCATTCTGGATCACCATGGAACCAATCTACCTCGAAGATTTTATGGCACAGCAGCAGATCGATCTTGATGAAATCACAGTAGATACTGACGGTATGAGGGCAATTGCCAGCCTTTTGGCACAAATTGTCGATGCCAAAAGTCAATATACCGCTGAACATTCCTGCGGTGTTGCAAGCCTGTCTCGACACCTGGCGCATAAATGCGGCATCTCCGAAGAGGTCTGCTTCAAAATCGAAGTTGCAGGTTTGCTCCATGATCTTGGCAAACTGCAGGTCTCGGATGAGATCTTGGAACTTGAGGGACCTCTGAACCACGAAGAACTCGGTATCATGCGCCACCATAGCTATGTTACCTACCAGATACTCAAGAAAATTCGAGGCTTTGAAGACATTGCTCTGTGGGCAGCCAATCACCATGAAAAACTCGACGGTAGCGGGTACCCGTTCCATAAAACAGACAAAGATCTGTCCCTTGAATCGCGGATCATTATTATTGCAGATATTTTTCAGGCTCTCGCCCAGAATCGTCCCTACCGAGTTTCCCAATCCCTGAAAGAGATACTCGAATATTTGCATAAACGAGTAGATCAAGGTCAGCTGGACCGAGAACTGGTAAAACTCGTAGATTCTGACAGGCATGCCTGTTATGCCGTGGCGACATCCTCTGAAGCAGCTTGAAAAAAGTGGTTACGAATAAGGGACCACCTCTCTGGTTCGCAAAATAGGCCAGGGGGAATCCCGATATCCACAAGCAAGAGGACATAATGTCCCAATTCCGCCTATTGTGAATCTTTTTGTCTCATCTCGTTGTAATTATCTGTTTTTACTCTATTACATATTGTTTTCTCCTCACCTTTCTGCGTCAATTGATGCTTATTTTGCCGCCTCTTAGACATATTGCCTCGATTTTTCCATAATCGTCCTCTGTCCCGCCTCTTTTCTGCGCCTGTTTTCTTCTGCCATTTCAGCCTTCCAGCAGTCATCTTCTGTTCGTTTGAGTAAGTATCTCTCCTAGAGAATAATATTTAATGTATAAATATTACGGTTGGTTAGTATGGCATACAACTTGCTCAACTTGAATTGATATCATGCAATACAATCATATCCGACAAGGCTCATTTCGATCAGAAACAAAAATATTCCTAACACAGCCGCAGCAAGAGTTACGAACTGATTACAGCCAGAGGAAAGATAAGTTTCATCAATCTGAATTCGCGTCTGGCTTTGTTTTATTAAAAAAAACGGGAACGCGCATTTTTTACAAAAATTTATTGAGGAGAAATGAATGCAGAGAAAAAAACTGTACGTAAATGGCATTGCCCGGACAGTGGTCACGGAAGCGTCCGACCTCCTATCCGACGTGATCCGTAAAACCTTGCACCTCACCGGTACCAAGGTGGGTTGCGGCCAGGGACAATGTGGAGCCTGTAACGTCATTATCGACGGCAAACTCCTCCGCTCCTGCATCATCAAGATGGAGCGAGTGGCAGATGGTGCGGCCATCACAACAATTGAGGGTGTCGGCACCCCAGGCGATCTCCATGCCCTGCAGATGGCCTGGATGGTGCATGGCGGCGCCCAATGCGGATTCTGTACCCCCGGCTTTATTGTTTCCGCCAAAGCCCTGATTGACAGTAATCCCGATCCATCCCGTGAAGACATCCGTGACTGGTTCCAGAAATACCGTAACGCCTGTCGCTGCACCGGCTACAAACAGCTGGTCGATTCGGTCCTGGATGCGGTCAAGGTTCTCAAAGGTGAAATAACCATGAAGGACCTGGCGTACAAGATTCCCCAGGACGGCAAGGTTTTCGGAACCAACATGCCACGTCCCAGTGCTGCGGCCAAGGTGACCGGCACCTGGAATTTCGGTGCAGACGACGGTCTGGCCCTGCCGGAAAACACCCTGCAGATGGCTTTGGTACAGGCTGAAGTTTCCCATGCCAACATCCTCTCCATTGATACCAGCGAAGCCGAAAAGATGCCCGGTGTTTTCAAGGTCGTCACCGCAAAAGACATCCAGGGGAAAAACCGCATCACCGGTCTTATCACCTTCCCGACCAATAAAGGTGACGGCTGGGATCGTCCGATTCTGTGCGACACCAAGATCTTCCAGTTTGGTGACGCGCTTGCCATCGTCTGCGCCGATACTGAGAAAAACGCCAAGGCGGCGGCAAAAATGGTCAAGGTAGAGCTCGAAGAGCTGCCCGCCTACATGAGCGCTCCGGCCGCCATGGAACCCGATGCCATCGAAATCCATCCCGGCACGCCTAATATCTATTATATCCAGAAGATTGCCAAAGGCGAGGAGACCAAACCTATCTTCGATAAAGCAGAAGTCGTGATTGAAGGCGACTATTATGTCGGTCGTCAACCCCACATGCCCATCGAACCCGATGTCGGATACGCCTACCATGACGAAAATGGCAAACTGATGATCCACTCCAAATCGATCGGCGTACATCTGCATCTGTATATGATAGCCCCCGGCTTGGGAGTTGACCCTGAAAACATCGCTCTGGTGCAAAACAACACCGGTGGAACCTTCGGCTACAAGTTCAGCCCAACCATGGAGGCTCTCGTCGGTGCTGCAGCCATTGCTACCAAGCGACCGGTTTTCCTCTGCTACGATTACTTCCAGCAACAGACCTATACCGGAAAACGTTCGCCGTTCTGGACCACCGTGCGCTATGCAGCAAGCAAAGATGGCCAGCTGCAGGGCATGGAGTCGGACTGGTCGGTTGATCATGGACCATATTCCGAATTTGGCGACCTGTTGACCCTGCGCGGTGCTCAGTTCATCGGTGCCGGATATGACATTAAAAATATCCGGGGTGAAGGTCGCACTGTGTGCACCAACCACGCATGGGGTTCTGCCTTCCGTGGCTATGGCTCTACCGAGAGTGAATTCCCATCTGAAGTATTGATGGATGAATTGGCTGAGAAGCTGGGTATGGATCCGCTGGAACTACGCTACAAAAACTGCTATCGCAAAGGTTCCACCACCCCCACCGGACAAGAACCTGAGGTCTACTCCCTGCCGGATATGCTCGACAAACTTCGTCCGAAATACGAGGCAGCAAAGAAGAAGGCTGCTGCCAACTGCACCGATGCCATTAAACGCGGTGTCGGCATCTCCCTTGGCGTATATGGCTCCGGGCTGGACGGCCCTGATACCGCGGAGACCGATGTCGAGTTGAATGCTGATGGTACCGTCACCATCTTCAACACCTGGGAAGATCATGGCCAGGGTGCGGATATGGGTACATTGGCCACCGCCCATGAAGCCTTGCGCCCCATGGGAATAACTGCAGAGCAGATTAGATTGGTCATGAACGACACCAGTTTATGTCCAAACTCCGGGCCTGCCGGCGGGAGTCGCAGTCAGGTTGTTGTCGGTCAATCCATCCGTGTCGGTTGTGAAGAACTGCTGAAGGCCATGAAAAAGGCAGATGGTTCTTTCCGTACCTATGAGGAAATGGTCGCCGAGAAAATCCCGACCAAAGTCCATGGCAAATGGAGTGCTCCCGCCAGTAATTGTGATGAGAATGGCCAGGGCAATCCGTTCTGTTGTTACATGTACGGCGTGTTTATGGCTGAGGTCGCGGTCGAAGTGAGCACCGGCAAGACCACAGTGGAAGCCATGACCTGTATTGCCGATGTCGGCAAGGTCGTCAATAAACTGGTTGTTGATGGCCAGATCTACGGTGGAATGGCCCAGGGAATCGGTCTGGCGCTTACCGAGGACTTCGAGGACATAAAGAAGCACTCTACTCTAATAGGTGCCGGCTTTCCGTATATCAAGCAGATTCCAGATAATATGGAAATCATTTATGTTGAATCCGCTCGTCCGGATGGACCTTTCGGCGCTTCAGGTGTAGGTGAGATGCCGCTGACCAGTCCCCATGCGGCAGTTATCAACGGTATCTACAACGCCTGCGGGGCAAGGATTCGCAACCTTCCTGCCCTGCCGGAAAAAGTACTGGCGGCTCTGCCTAAGTAAGATCAGTATCTTGCAGTAAACCAACACCAAAGGGGCAGTGATTATACTGCCCCTTTGCTGTTGAGCATTTTACATATGTTCTTTAAAAAAAGGTTCCTCACTTTTACTCAACCCGGTTTTACGCAATGGATCAGCTACAACTAAGAGAAATCGAGGCTCGCTGCATACAGGAAGAACAGCCTTTCTGCACGGCAGCCTGTCCCATCCATGTTGATGTGCGCGCCTTTATGGCCTGCCTTGCCAGGGGGGATGTCCGCGGAGCCCGGCGGATTCTTGACCGGACCATGCCGTTTCCCGAAATTGTCGGTCGCCTGTGCGATGCGCCCTGCTATCCCTTCTGCAAACGAAGCGAGAGAGGTGATCCGCTTGCCACCGGCAGTCTGGAGCGCTACTGCGTTAGCAATAGCACTGTTGTGCTGAAATTATCTAAATTGCCAACAAAGAGCGGCCGGGTTGCCATTGTCGGCAGCGGCCTGTCGGCCATGACCGCAGCTCTCGATCTGTCCCGGAAGGGACGCAATACCACCCTCATCACCCAGATCGCCGGTCTCGGGGGTACTCTGCGCGATTATGCTGAAAACCTCCTCCCTGGGCAAACCTTGGTTGACGCCGAGGAAATCCTTAAAAGTTACGGTGTTGTTCTGCAAACCGGCACCACCTTGACTAAAAGTATTATAGCTGCACTGATAACCGAATATGATGCCGTCTATTTTGATCTGGACGAAATCACTCAGGATCAGTTACCCATCAATTCCGGTCGGCCCGATCCGCAAACCTTAGCCCTTGCCCATGACCGCTGCTTTGCCGGTGGCGGTATCGCATCCGGCAGTACCTCTTTTTCGGTTATTAAACAGGTGGAAGACGGCCGCCGCGCCGCTTTGACCATTGAACGTTATCTACAGAAAGTATCACTCACCGCCCAGCGGGATATGGAAGGGACCAGAACAACCCGGATGTATACGGTGACCGCCGGCATACCTCCTGCAGCGCAACGAGTCCCTGCCGAGCCAATCGCCGGATACACCGGCGACGAGGCCAGACAGGAAGCGAACCGCTGCATCCAGTGCGAATGTCTGGAGTGTGTGAAACAATGCGTTTATCTCCAGGAATACAAGGAATATCCCAAGACACTGATTCGCAAGATCTATAATAACCAGGCCATTGTGCAGGGGACCAGATCTGCCAATAAGATGATCAATTCCTGTAGCCTTTGCACCCAGTGTACAACCATCTGTCCCAATGATTTTCCCGTGGCCGAAGTCTGTCGCACCAGCCGGCAGGAGATGGTCCGCGACAAGCACATGCCACTTTCCGCCCATGAATTCGCCCTCGAAGATATGAGCTTTTCCCTCAGCGAGTTCTGCACCCTCAGCCGTCATCAACCGGGTACCTCGGCCAGCCGGTTTCTGTTCTATCCCGGTTGCCAGCTTGCCGGTTCAGCCCCGGAGGCCGTGAAAAGCAGTTACCAGTTTCTCTGTGACCAATTAACGGACGGCGTCGGCCTGATGCTTGGCTGCTGTGGTATTCCCGCCCATTGGGCTGGCCAGGAAAAAATGTTCACTGAGACAATGGACCGCTTTAAAACGGAGATTAGTAAACTCGGCACCCCAAAAGTGATCACCGCCTGTTCGAGCTGTTTATCGATCTTCCGCGAGTTTGCGAAAGAAATAGAGGTAACCTCCCTCTGGGAAATACTGGACACCCTGCAATTACCCATCGTAACGGGCACTGCCGGAACCCCCGATCAGCCACTGACTCTCCATGATCCCTGCACAGCCCGACACCAGGCGGGTTTACGTTCCAGCGTTCGTAATATCTGCACCAAGCTGGGGCTGGATACTATTGAAAACAATTTTAGCGGTGAACTCACCGATTGCTGCGGTTACGGCGGCTTGATGCAGTTTGCCAATCAGCCTCTCGGCGACAAGGCGGCTCATGTCAAGGCCGGGCGGAGTGACCATGCGGGGCTGGCCTACTGTGCCATGTGTCGCGATAACCTCGCTGCTGCAGGCTCCCCGGTAGCGCATCTTCTCGACTACATTTTTCCTAAATCCTGCGCAGAAGACCCGCTAAAACGAAGCAACCCAGGCTTTTCGGCGCGGCACGAGAACCGGGCCCGGTTAAAAGAACAATTGCTGAGTGATCTTTGGCAGGAAGCAACAGATCCTGCACCGGAACATAAAAAGATTCACTTAGTTGTGAGCCAGGAGGTATTGGATCTGCTGAACAAGCGCCATATTCTCGCAGAAGATATCCAGAAGGTCATCTTCTCTGCCAAACAGACGGGTAAGCACATGATTAACCCAGACAACAATCACCATCTGGCCAGCTTCAAACCGGTGCGGGTAACCTACTGGGTTGAATATGAAACCACGGACCAGGGCTATGTTATCCATAACGCCTACAGCCATCGCATGCAGCTGCCGGAGGTCCTTTCATGAGCACCTTTTCTTTTATTGAAAACACGTCCTGGCATTGCGCCGGATGCAGCCAACCCCTGCAGCCAACTCAAGTCGCTGTTACCTATATGAACTCGGTGTTCAATGTGGAATTGATGGCCTGTCCGGAATGCGGCGTTATTCTGGTGCCAGAAAAACTGGCGGTGGGCAAGATGCTGGAAGTGGAACAGCTGCTGGAAGATAAATAGTATGGAAACGACTTGTAGCAGGCCCTCTGCCGCGGTAAAGACCCTCTACGAACAGGACGAATTATCGCTGGTTACCGGCGGCACGCTGCGGCCGGGCGGCATTGCTCTGACGACCGAGATTTTGACCTCCTGCAGGCCGACTCCAGGCTCCACCAGTCTCGATGTGGGCTGTGGTCCCGGCCATACGGCAGGCTTGATGACTTCGGTTTTCGGCCTGCGGGCCACTGGCCTGGACCCGTCCGCTACCATGCTGAAGAGAGCCACCCGAAATGTGCCGGATGCTGCCTTTCTTGCTGGCGAGGCCACGGCCATCCCTTGCGAATCAAACAGTTTTGCTCTGGTTATTGCTGAATGCGTCCTCTCTCTTACCGGTGATATCGACAAAAGCTTCCGGGAAATGTATCGTGTTCTCAAGCCAGGCGGCATGTTGGTCCTCACTGATATTTATCGCAGGAACAAAGCGCTGAAAGCGGATCTACCAAACCTGCACAGTTGCATCACCCATGCCCTGCCGCTTGAAACCATTACAGAGGGATTGTCTCGCGCCGGTTTCAGCCTGCACAGCCTTGTCGATCGTAGTGACCTGCTCAAACAGCTCGCGGGCCAGATCATTTTCAGCTATGGCAGCCTGGAAAAATTCTGGCAGCTGTTCATGGGGCCGGAGCAAGCGCACCAGACCTGTTGTGCTTTGTCTGGCGCACCGCTTGGCTACTATGTGCTTATCGCAAATCAAGGTGTTTAATTATGGATGATACTTCATTGCAGATCATGCAGTTGGCTGCCCAGGGATTGTGCTGCAGCCAGATTATGATGCAGCTGACGTTAACTGATATGGGCGAGAACAATGTTCCACTGGTGCGGGCCATGGCCGGGCTCTGCGAAGGATCTTCCACCGGCGACCTCTGCGGGGTGGCCAGCGGTGCTGCCTGTATCCTGGCTTTATACGCAGCCAAAGGGAGTGCCGAGGAAACACCTCTGGACTGCTACCCCCTGCTGCTGTCACAGTTTATGGACTGGTTTAAGGAGAACGCCACCTCTTGGGGCGGTATTCGCTGCGACGACATCATCGCCATGCAAGGTGGCAAAAAGCCAGCGGTCTGCGGCAACATCATGGTGCGTGCCCGGGAAACGATATTACAGATCCTGAGCGAAAACAATATCGACCCCAGCCTGCCAAGAGAGTAACCGGTGCGTATCGATATTCCTCCACAACTCCTGTCTCGTACCGCAAGTCTCTGCCCGGTTTGCCTTTCTCGCGTCCCCGCCACCCGCGAGCAGCAGGGTGATACAGTCTTTCTAGTCAAACAATGCCCGGAACACGGGTCCTTTCGCACCGTGATCTGGCGAGGCCCGGTTTCTTTTTCCAGCTGGCTGCGACCCAAAACCCCTTCTGTACTCCGGCAAACCTTTACCACGATCGATAAAGGATGTCCTTTTGACTGCGGTCTCTGCCCGGGTCACGGCCAGCATACCTGCACGGCCCTGATCGAAATCACCCAGCGCTGCAACCTGCATTGCCCGGTCTGTTTTGCAGATGCCGGCGCGGATGCCGATCAAACAGACGACCCATCGCTCAGCCGGATAGGTTTTCTCTATGACCGCATCATGGCGGCGTCCGGACCCTGCAACATTCAATTATCCGGCGGCGAACCGACTGTGCGCGACGACCTCCCGGCAATCATTAGTCTCGGCCGGAGCAAGGGTTTTTCTTTTATCCAGCTGAATACCAACGGCCTGCGCCTGGCGCAAGAGTCGAACTATGCTCTTCGTCTTAAAGACGCCGGACTGCGTTCCATTTTTCTCCAGTTTGACGGTTTGAACCGTGCTACCCATATTGGTCTGCGTGGCCGCGACCTTACCGCGATCAAAGAACAGGCCCTCCGCCACTGCCAGGCCGCCGGACTGGCAGTGGTTCTGGTACCGACCCTGATTCCGGGTGTTAATACCCATGAGGTCGGGGCGATTATCGACTATGCCGTCCGCTTTGCCCCTACCGTACGCGGCGTCCATTTCCAACCGGTCAGCTACTTCGGCCGCTACCAGGTAGCCCCGGCGGACGTGGACCGACTCACCTTGCCGGAGCTGCTGCATTTGATGACAAAACAGAGCGGTGGCGCCATTACCGCCGAACACTTTGCCCCACCTTCCTGCGAGCATGCCCTGTGTTCCTTCCATGGCAATTTTCTGGTGGAAGAAAGCGGTCATCTTCTGCCGTTTGGCAACCGGCAACCATCGTGCTGCTCCACCGGTGAACCTCAGGCCGATATTCCTTCGGCTTTGGAAGGTCGTGAAAAAAGCGTGGCTTTCACCGCGCGGCAGTGGTCCCTGCCCATGGCTTCTACCGCTTGCGCCAGTGCAGGTGAAAAATCGACGCAACCACAGGACGATCTGGATCGTTTTCTGGCACGGGCCCGCACCCATACCTTCTCCATCTCGGCTATGGCCTTTCAAGATGTATGGAATATAGATCTGGAGCGTT
>JBBRDD010000026.1:0-34400 GCA_038204235.1 Desulfobulbales bacterium | reverse complement strand
TAATTATATCAAAATCAGGATATCAGTTTGCCAGTTTTGGCTATTTTTGCTTTGCACCTTATTGCACGAACGGTTCGCGTTCCCCCTGGTAGACCGGGAATTTCTGCTCATCGTTATGCCAAGCGGATCTGTAATGGCAGGCCGCTCATGTCAAACTTTAAGAGATTGTTCCAGAGAGTTTCAGATTGTTGATTTTGATTACCCTTCAAACTCAGCCGATTGGTATGGAAGGGGGTGAGTTGTTCGTGTCTCGGGTCTCTGCAGCCATGGACGGCTGCAGTGAAGCCCCCAGGGATGGGTTTACGGCGTCCCGGGAAACGAACAGCTCACCCCCTGATTCAGTCGCTGAACATTAGGGGCAATCAGATTGTTGATTATCTCGTCAGCTGTCTGAAGGTTTAGAGATAGCCAGAAAACCAGATAATAACGTGTCTGATATCGCAACACTCTAACGCTCTCCGAACCATTTAAAGATAATTCCACAGATTATCTCGAAAAAGCTCGGGAAGTGTTTTTAATGCATTCCCGATCAAGATCAGGAGATACCTGGACTAACGCTCTGGTCAAACTCCAATATAGCTTTATGGATTCTTGAGAAACCAGAGATTCAAAGTAGTTATGTCAAACTTGAGTCAGTATCAAATTGGTTAAGCTTTGTACCGGCAGTATATGTACTCTATTTTTGAATTTGAGTTTAAAATCAAGGCCAGAGCTACTCCATCGCGACAGATGGTTTTGATTCGTAAGAAATGGGTAAAGTTTTTTCATCAAGGATTGGAAATTGAGCTTATTACTTTCTGAAGCTCAGAAATGCTGTAGGGCTTAGTGATGGCCCCATTGAAGCCGTATCTCCTATAATTAGCCATGATATGGTCATTTGAATATCCGCTGGATACTACCAGACAGGCTTCCGGGAACGCAGAAAGTATCTGTTCAGCGGCTTCTTTGCCCCCAAGCCCTCCAGGAATAGTAAGGTCCATAATACACATTAGAAAAGGTCTTTCTGATTGAATGGAAGCCTTATAGAGCTTGATAGCTTCTTCACCATCAATGCAGGTTGTAACCTCATATCCAAAATAAGTGAGCATTTCAGAAGCAATATCTCTGATCAAGGGGTCGTCATCCATGACCAGAATAGAGCCGGCACTGTGTCGACTTATCGCTTTTGTAGTAAGTTCCTTTTGATCGTCTGTGTGCGCCTGATCAATTGATGGCAGGTAAACGGTAAAGGTCGTACCTTTGCCGACTACTGAACTTACGCTTATATGCCCGCCATGCCTGTTGATAATTGAGCGGGCCGAAGCCAATCCAAGCCCGTGGCCGGAGGCCTTTAAAGTGAAATAAGGTTCAAAGATCTTCTTCAGATTCTCCTCAGAAATGCCGCAACCATGATCGGTGAACATCAGACAGATATATGAGCCTGGTGGCAGTGAAAATACATTTTTTCCGCTCAGGCTCTTGTTACATGCAGAGACGATCAGTGTTCCTCCTCCGGGCATTGCCTGCATGGCGTTGATGATGATATTATGAAATACCTGACTGATCTGGCCCACATCGACGTCGAAGGCATGAATAGACTCAGGTATCTGAATGGTTCCATTGACATTTGAGCCACTCAAAACGAGTGACATGGCTTCTCTTACAATAGAGGAGGGAGAAACAACCTTCTTGATCGGTTCGCCACCTCGCGCAAAGGTTAGCAGTTGATGGGCCAGTTCACCGGCTCTTTTTGATGCTTTTTCGGCTTCAATCAGAGGCTTATATGCCTTGTGGTCCTGATCAAGAAAAATTGTTGCAAAGGAGATGTTTCCCAGGATGCCGGTGAGGATGTTATTGAAATCGTGGGCGATACCACCAGCCAGTGTACCAAGGGATTCCAGCTTCTCGATTTTCAGCTGCTCTTGTTGTAGTTGTTTGTGTGCCGTTATATCTCGTGTGATGGTGATCATATGGGGCACACCTTTCAGATCAATGAATCTCGCAGATATCAGTCCGGTAACCAGGCTCCCGTCTTTTTTGCGAAACCGGGCTTCAAGGTTTTCAAAAAATCCCTTTTCCTTAACCCCTTGAAACAATTTCTCTCGATCGGCAGAATCATGCCACAAGTCCATTTCCAAAGAAGTCTTTCCTATAGCATCATCACGGGTAAAACCGGTTGATCTGGTAAAACCTTCGTTAACATCAATCCATACGCCGTCATTCAGGCGGTTAATAATAATAGCATCAGGACTCGAATCAAACGTGAGACGGAATTTTTTCTCGTTTTCTTGGAGCTCATTTTCAATCTGTTTGCGCTCTGTGATGTCATGAATAATAGAGTGAAGGAGGGATTTTCCATGAACATTGATTTTACTGGTGAACACTTCCACATCACGAACAGAGCCATCCGCCCTCCTGTGGCGGAATTCAAAATGGATTCGTTGAAGAAAGCTGGCCTTTTCCAGCTCGAGTTTCATTTCTTCAAAAGAGAGCGTGTTCAGATCATGAATCTTCATTTGCATGAGCTGTTCCCGCGTCCACCCGTAAAATTCTGCCGCTGCTAAATTGGCATCGATGATATCGCCATTAATAGGATCGATGATCAGTTTGACTGCGGAGTGATGTTCGAACATGTTCCTGAAAAGCTCTTCTTTTTCTTTCAGGGTCTCTTCAACCCGTTTTCGCTCAGTGATATCATAAGCAGTTCCACTAGTCCCTTGAGGATTCCCCCTCTCATCAAAAATAATTTTTGCATTGAAGACCAGATGGATCTCTCGACCATCCATACCGATGTGCATGGTCTCTAATTTTTTGACCGCATTGCCTTGCAGCAAGCGGGCAAACTCTTTTGAATCCCTTTCAGCGTACTCCGGCGCTTGGAACTCGGAGAAGCTTTTCCCTAACATCTCTTCAACTTTGTAACCGAATACCTGCTCCCAAGCCGGATTGAGATATATGTATCGTCCACTGGCATCACACTGCCATATAAGGTCTTGGGAGGTTTCAACGAGGTCATGATAGAGAGCCTGAGATTGCTGCAGCGCGTCCTCGGCCGACTTGCGGTCGGTGATATCGCTCAATACGACGTGACAGGCAAGAGTGTCGCTTTCGTCCTGGATGGCAGTAGCCTCCAGCCTCGCCCAGAATAGTTGATTATCACTTTGCAAGAGTCGGATTTCACAGACCTGTGGTTCACCGGTTGCCAGGAGATTTCGATGATGGTGGTAGTAGATGTCCTGGCCTTCAGGCAGGATAAAGCTGGTAAAGAGCCGATTGGCCAGAACACTCCTTGCCACTCCAAAAAGCCTCGCAGCGGTCAGGTTGACGTCCAAAATGAGGCCCTTGTCGCTGATGGTGAAAAGGCCTATCGGGGCAAAATCATAGAGGTGGGCAAAACGCTCGCGGGAGACTTCAAGGTCCTCTTGCGTCTTCCGCAGGTGCTCGTTCTGCATCTCGAGTTCGATCTGGTGCACCTGCAGTTCGTGAAGCAGGACCTTTGCCTCATCAAGCGATAGCGCGGTTGGAGTTGCCGCCGCAGTGGCCTTGAGCTTTTCTTCAGCACGCTGCCGCAGAGCCTGTTTTGATTCCGCTTTAAAGTCTGTCATGAGTTGAGCTCCATTTTCTCTCCCTTCATCTCTATTCCCCTGGCCCGTTCCGTGCTGGCAATGGCGTACATCTTGCCGGCCTCATTGAGCAAGGCGGTGGCGGTCATCCACACCTCTATCACCTTGCCGTCTTTGCAAAGCCTTTGGGTGAGGTATGGTTCCAAAATCTTAGCGCAACTCAACTGATGGACCTTGATCAAGGCCTCCTCTCTCTGCCCCTCCGGAATACGGTCGCGGATATTCATCAACAGGGCCTCGGCTTCATTCCAGCCGTACATGCGCACCGCGCCCGGGTTCCAGGCCAGGATGCGGCCCTCCAGGTCCTGCACGGCAATGGCATCAAAGCTATCGCGCACAACCACCGCCAGGCGGTGCAAGTCATTGGCTTTTTCAAGCGCCTGCCGCGTCTGCACCGTCTCGCTGATGTCGACAAAGGTGATGACCGCGCCCTCAATCACATTGTTCGTGGTGCGGTAGGGTCTGATAGCCATGGTGTACCATTCGCCGGTCAAGGTTTGAACTTCCAGCACCTTGGCAACCAGGGTGTCCAGCACTGACTGGGTGTCCGCCATCAGGCTGTTGTAGCCCACCAGGTTCGAGAGGATGTGGCCTACCGGCCGGCCGACGTCGGTCAGAATAAGGTTGATGATCTGGGTGGCGAAGGGGGTGAAGCGGAGGATGTGCAGATGATGATCGACAAAGATGGTGGCGATGCCGGTGCCGGCCAGCAGGTTATTCATGTCGTTATTGGCCTGCGCCAGGTCTGTCAACTTGGTTTGCAGTTCGTTGTTAACCGTCGACAGTTCCTCGTTGACCGATTGCAACTCCTCCTTTGAGGTCTCAAGTTCCTCGTTGGTGGATTGCAACTCCTCGTTGACCGACTGCATCTCCTCGTTGGATGATTTGAGCTCTTCGTTTGCGGTCTCAAGTTCCTCCTGGGTGGACTGGATATACTCCTCCTTGACCCGCAACTCCTGCTGGAGGACCTTGTTTTTCGCCTCGGCGCGGGAAGTGATGTCTGCGGCATCCACGCCTTTCGCAGTGCCCTGACTACCCTCTCCGGCAAGCCCTGCGCTTTGAATATCCGCCGGGATTGCCTGGGTGGGGGCCTGTTCTAAGATGACCAGGTATAGCGGCAGCCCGGAGTTCACGGCGAGGCCTCCCCATTCATTGCTGCGCCCGGCATCAGGAACTGTCGACAGAGGGCAGACGGTCAGATCAACGGGAGTGAAGTGGTCGTTGGTTTTGACGCTGAGGCCAGGGTAGCGCATGGTCTCTTGAGTAAATGCAGCTTTGTGGAGAGCCGTGGTCAGCTCTCGCTTCAACCCTTCGCGGGCCATCTTCAGGATGTTGGTAACCCCAGACTCACCCGGGGACGGTTCCAGGTACATGCCGGTACGGCCGTGCAGGTAGAGGATATCCCCCTGAGCGTTGATCAAGGCTCCGGCCGGTGCGAGCTGTTGCAAAAGTGCCGCCTCGGTCATTTCCCGGAGCGGCAGTTTTCTGGCGAACGTACCCTTGATTTCGGCATGCGGTAGCGCCACTTTTACCGCCGACAGGGGTGGCAGAAAGCGGCCAAGTGACAGGCGCTGGGTGCTAAAAGTATCATCCTTTCGCTCATACAGCTTTAAACTGCGGTTCACCGTGGAAAAGAGATCACTAAATTCACCCACCGTCTCCGAGGTGCCGAGCAAGAGAAACCCTCCGGGGTTCAGGGCGTAGTGGAAGAGGGGGATGAGCTTCTTCTGCAGGGTACCGTCCATGTAGATCATCATATTTCGGCAACTAATCAGATCTATTTTGGAAAAAGGTGGGTCTTTGATGACATTCTGCTCGGAGAACACCAGCATGTCCCGGATGCCTTTATGGATGCGGTAGGTACTGCCATCGGCTGAGGTCTCGAAAAATCGCGTCAGCCGTTCCGGGCTGATATCGGCGGCAATACCCGCGGGATAGCAACCAGCGCGTGCGGTGGCAATGGCCTGGCTATCGATGTCGGTGGCAAAGATCTGCACCTTGATGCTCTGCTTCATGGCCTGCTGACGTTCGGCGAGCAGGATGGCAAGGGAATAGGCCTCCTCGCCGGTAGAGCATCCCGGTGCCCAGACCCGGATAACGGCACTTGCCGGTCGTCCGGCAAAGAGCTTGGGGATGACCTTTTCCTCAAGTAACTTGAAGGCATCCGGATCGCGAAAGAAACTGGTGACGCCGATCAACAGGTCGCGAAACAGGGCCTCCACCTCGGCCGGTGTCTCCTGCAGATACTTTACAAAGAGATCAATCCTTTCAATCTGGTGGACTGCCATGCGCCGCTCGATACGGCGAAGAATGGTACTCGGTTTATATTGCGAGAAATCGTGGCTGGTCTGGGCGCGTAGCAGGATGAAGATCTTTTTCAGGGCATTCTCTGTCTTGGGTGCCGGAGTGGAAGCGGTCCGAGGGGGCTTGCCAAAGGCGTGAGTCACATAGGCTATAAGCTGGGTGGCCATCTCGGCCGGCGGCAGTTCGTAGTCCACCAGGCCGGTATTGATCGCACTGCGCGGCATACCATCGTACTCGGTGGAGGCTGGATTCTGCACAATGACCATGCCTCCCTCGCCCTTGATGGCCCGCACGCCCTGGGTGCCGTCGCTGCCGGTGCCGGTGAGCACGACGCAGATGGCTCGCTCACGTTGGTCCTGGGCTAGCGACCGGAAGAAAAAATCGATGGGCAACCGCAGGCCTCGGGGGACAGATGGCTCCAGCAACTGGAGGGAGCCGTTCATGAAGGCCATATCCTTGTTTGGCGGGATAATGTAAACGCAGTTGGGCCGAACCCGCATCCCATCTTCGACCTCGAAGACCTGCATACGGGTGTAACGCTGAATAAGATTGACCAGTATGGACTTGTGGTTCGGATCCAGGTGCTGCACCAGGACAAAGGCCATGCCGGGATCATGATCATCGGGCATTCCGGCGAAAAAGGCCTCAAAGGCTGCGAGCCCTCCGGCCGAGGCACCGATGCCGACGATGGGGAATTTTAGCTCAGAAGGGGCAGCGGCTTCCTGTCTTTTAGGCCGGGCTTGCGTGTTTTCGTCCTTCTTCATTTTTAGGTTCTCCACGTGTTTGCGTGAGGGTGGACTTTATCTTTTTGGTTTTTTGGATTCTGCTGGGGTTGGAACCTAGATGACATCTTTCGATTGTCGATGTCAACAAACATTAGGTGAAACACTTACGGGAGAGAGGCATGAGGGAAGGAAGAACCGATTCTTACCTCTGAAAGGAGTTATTCAAACTAAGAGTATCTATATTATTGAGATGTTTCCTGAATCTTTTCAATTGTTCAGAAATATAGATTGTCTGATTGATACAAAATCCTGGGTATAATGATATCAGCATGTTACGTGCGTCAACCTCATCAGGATATATCGTGACTTTTTAACATAGTGTTAACCGGCTCTGCGCGGGTTTGTCGCACAGCGACCGAAGGGAGCGAGGTTGCGCGCCGGATTAGGGGCCTTTGACATATGCAGGAGCCTGAGCATGGTTTTCAAAGCCACCGTATTTGACCGAAGAGGGGTAATACTCTGAAGCAAATTGTACTTTTCCTGCGGCGGCTTCACTGTCAACGCTGGCAATGAATGCGAGCATGAGATCCGTGCCGGCAGAGACACCAGCAGAAGACCATATGTTGTCGTCTTGGACATAGCGTTGCTCAACGACCGTTACGTCACCAAGGGCTCTCAAACGCTCCAAAGAACCCCAGTGAGTTGTTGTCTTCCTGCCTGATAGAAGCCCTGCGGCATGCAGCACAAAGGAACCAGTGCAAACCGACAGGACTGCCTTGCAGTTCTTTGCTTGGCTGGCAACGAAATCAATTAGTACCGGGTTGCTAACTTCCAGCCGCGTGCCTTGGCCTCCCGGAATGAGTAAGTAATCAAGTGGGGGGCACGTGGCAAACGAAGCGTGTGGGTTAATTGACATCCCCTTTGCGCAAATGATTGGCTCAACCGACTGGCCTACAATGATGCAGTTTTCTGGGCCGTTGGCTTTTCCCTCCACATGGTGAGCATCTCCCACGGTCCCACAAAGTCAAGTTCTTCGACCTGATTGAATACAAGAATGCCAAAATTCACAGGAAACCTCCGAGGCACCTAATGGCTGAGTAGACGACCATTTTCACTTTGTCTGCGTAGCGGGCAATTATCGAAGTGAAAATGCTTGGCGAACGTTTGGTTTGCACGGCGCAGCGAAGCAGACCATTGATTAACAGGTGTACTTGCCTTGATAACATAATAATTCTGGCCAAATCGGGCAAATATTCTTTTGAGTCAAAATATTTTCAAAAATCAAGAGGGCTTTTTAGTTCTTTCACAGTAAGGCCTGTATGCAGTGAGTCTTCTGTTACTATCTAGTTTCCATCCTGAAATGAGTTGTTTTGTTATAAATCTAGGCGTTCGATACATTTAACCGCAGGCATATAGTCGATATTCCGAGGATTAAATCTTGAGAACAACGACGAGTTAGGGAAAAATGGCCGTTTCAGGGTGGAAACTATCTAGCTTGTCATGTGTTCTTTTCTACATTAACTTTGTATCCACTTTTTTAAACCTAACTCACCCATACGCCTGGACCAGAGGTGCACCTCAATAAGAAAGCGAGGGAAAGAGACGGCTGTCGGTGTGGGGCAGAAAGAGGGCGGCCATGTAATAGTTCATGAAATTCTGGTTATCCGAGAGCTCAAGGTTGGTCATGATCTGGCGTACCTCTGTTCGCTCTCTGAAACGGTAATGATCAGTCAGGCTGATTTGGCAGCCCAGCATTGAAGCATTGCCCAGGTAATGAAACCGCTCTCGGTCAATGTCCGGCAGCAGGCCGATGGCTATGGCCCGTTCCAGGTCGATATGGGCGCCAAAATTTCCGGCTAGAATAATTCGGTCTAAATCGGCAAAACCGATCCCAACGGACTCAAGAAGGGTTTGATAGCCAGCGAACATGGCACCTTTGGCCCGGATCAGGTTATCCAGATCGATTTCAGTGATGACAATATCTTCTCCGATCATGGTATCGTGTGACCAGGCGATAACGTACTCCCAGCCGTCAGTACCTTTTCTTATCCTTTTGTGTTGCTTACTGTGGATAAATTTACCACGTCGGTCAATGATTCCCGCCTCAAGTAACTCCGGGACAATGGCGATTACCCCGGAACCGCAAATCCCTCTTGGGTTGGTGTTGCCGACGGTGACAATCATCGGATCCAGAGTCTCCTGGTGGATATGGATATTTTCGATTGCTCCGCTGCTGGCTCGCATGCCATATTTGATACCTCCACCCTCAAAGGCAGGGCCGGCTGAACAGGCGGCGCAGACCATCCAGTCACAATTGCCGACAACAATTTCCCCGTTGGTGCCGATGTCGATAAAAAGACTGATCTCGTCGCTCTTGTGCATCTGGCAGGCATGGACACCGGCAACGATATCACCGCCGACAAATGAGGCAATGCAGGGATAGAGAAAGAGCCGAACTGAAGGATGGGCCATGATCCCGAGCGCTGCCGCCTTGGTCAGAGGGAACTTGCTGACGGCGGGCACGTAGGGTGATTCCCTGATGAACTTTGGAGCAATTCCGAGGAGTAAATGGGCCATCACTGTGTTGCCGGCCGCCATTATATAGCTTATATCACTTGGGCTTATGATGACTGATCGACACACTTCCTCAATGACGTTGTTAATTGTATAGACAGCTTTTTCCTGTAGGGCCCTTAGGCCGCCGGAACGCCCTGAGTAGATTATCCGTGAAATAATATCCTCCCCGTAGCCAATCTGCGAGTTGTACTGGGAAGCCTCGGCAACGATACTACCGTTGTTCAGATCGATCAGGACGCCGCTGATGGTTGTTGTACCAAGATCGAGGGCGAGCCCATAAAGCTGTTCGGTGGTGTCGCCTGCCTCAACGGCTATTATTCGCTCCGGTTCATTGGCCCGTTTTCCCTGTAACAGGATCACCGTAACTTTCCAGTGATTCTCGCGAAGTGTAGTCGACAGATCGTGGATGAGTTCCGGGTGGTCATAGTCAGGCTCTTGCATTCCGGGGCTGATCCTGATGATTCCTCTGATCAGGCGCTGCATATCCGGGACGTTGTCAGCCAAGGTCGGTGGGTCAAGAGAAAGGTAGAGCTTACGCACCGGTGGGGCAATGTCCCAGGTACCAATGAGATTTTCAAGCGATTTTGTAGAAATAGTCCGGGTGGTTTTGGGCTTTGATTTAATCGATTTGCCGTCTGCACAAACAATTTCCGGAATACGTATAGTAACATCGGAGCTTATGGTAGAAATACAGGCCAGTCGGATTCCCTTGAGGGTTTCCTCGCGGGTAAGGCTGGAGCAGGTTTTCGAATACAGTTCACCTTGTACCAGTTCGACTTTGCACTTCCGGCAGACTCCATCCCCCCCGCACGAGGCGTGGATATAGACACCGGCCAGGGCAGCCGCTGTCAGCAGGTTTTCACCGGGGGGAACGTGGACGGAAATATTGTCCGGCAGGAAAGAGACGGTATAATCCATACTTTTTTGTTTCCTAAATGAGAGATCCCACAATAATAGCAATATCTTTGATGTAGTCAATTGTTTAAATTGATATGTTGAGAAAAGAGCACATATAATAGATTCTGCAATGGGCGGATTTACATCCCTTTGAGCGGCAGGGTCGTGTCTTGAATTATTTCCTGCATGAAAAAGGATTTAGCAAATTATACACAGAATCGCTGCGCGCTTATCCACGACCTGTAGAGGATCGACATAACGATCGCATTTATCTTATGGATCCGCTCTTTGTGGTCTCCAGAGTCTGCCGGGGCTTAACTTTTAATGATCGAACTTTTTGCGCCTCCAGCATTATTTGTTTCTGGATGAAAAATAAGAGTTGATAACTCATTTTTAAACTCGTACTCTCTATTACATAAATTGCTTACACAGAATAAGGAGTGAGCAGTAATAAGGTGAGGGCGACGCCATCGATAAAACGAGGTTGCAGCATGGATCAAATAAGAGAAAATGCCAGAGATGAACAGCCTAGCATCTGCGATGCGGAAGAGGCCATCGACAATGCCTTGCTGCAAATGGAGATATTGTACAAATGCCGTTGTGTTCAACCGCCTTTTGGATCAAATGTGACTATACGGGAGATCAAAAAAGACGAATAGGATAATGTAACATTGCCCCAGAAGGAGCTCGAATGGTTTCAAAAAAAATAGGTGTTTTGATCGGCGGTTCTGGCCTTATCGGCGGTACAATTGTCAACTATTATAAAACGAAACATACTGAGACTGTCGATATCCGCGCGCCAAGCAGTAAAAAACTCTCTATCCGGGATGAAAATGACATTCGCAGCTATCTGAGCGAGGTCAAACCCAACTTCATCATCAACGCCTCTATGGCCAACCTCGGCTCAGATGGCCAACTGGCCTTCGAGGTAAACTATCAGGGACCGGTTAATCTTGCCAGAGCGGCAAGCGGTCTGAAGATACCGTATATTCATATCAGTTCTGCGGCCACCCTGCCCTCCGGCGAAAACCTACAGGAAGACGATACACGGCCAATCTCGCCCCAATTGAGCAATTACGCCAAATCGAAACTCATGGCCGAAACGACCTTAAAACTGATGGCGGAAAAAGAGGGACTCGACTTCTCCTGCGTTCGCCTCGCTATTGTTTACGGGGCGCATGATCATAAAATCCAAGGCTTTCATCGGCTGTTCTTTTCTATTGCCGACGAATCAATGCCGGCACTCTTTACCAAAAAGCACACCCTGCATTCCTATACCAATGCTCGTAAACTGCCGTATTTCATTCATCATATGCTTGAAAATCGCAGCGAATTCAGCAATAAAACATACCATTTTGTCGATAAGAATCCAGTTGACCTGGCTAGCCTCATCCTCACCATCAAATCATATCTGTGCTTAAACCAGCCCAAGGAAATTTACGTCCCCTACTGGATGGCCAATGCGGGCAAAAAAAGCCTGGATATCCTACTGAGAATCTTTAAAAGGATCGGCCTGAAAGCTAGCCTTCCACCGGAACTCATGTTCATGGACAGCTTCTATAAGCCCCAGACCCTTTCGTCGAAACGTCTGGCCGAGTCATCATTTATCGATCCTATGCCCGAGGAAACCATTTTCACCCGCCTGCCTGAACTGGTCGTCTATTACCTCGACCGTTGGAGCCACGAAAACCTTATTTCTACCTATAATGAACAGATCGAAACAGAAAAATCGGTGGAACATTCTTTTAAAAACAGTCCGCAAAAGTTAATTGACGAGATGCATGCCAAAGGACTTAGTCCGTTTCTTGATATGCAACAGGAATAACTTAAATTCCGACCCAGGACAACGGCAAGGTAATAGCTGCCTTTGGCCTGGTAACCTCCAAAAATCTTTAAGAGTTGGAACCTCCTCCTTTAAAAGCGTATATGGCGACCGCACTAAAGGCTCGCGCTACTGATCATCTTGACGATTGCCAGCTCTACACATGGCAGAGCCATAATTAAGGTCTTGGCCTTGTTGCGATGCAGCCTTCGATAGACCCGACACGTCCCTGGCCAGTTGCTCAATACGTTGTTTTTTGTGCACGAATCCTGGAATCCTGGTCTCTCAGAGCATTCTTGAGAGCGCTGACGATATCCTGGTCACAAGTATAAGAGGTTCGGCCGGCAGCTTGTTCCTTGTACTAGCCATGGTTATTTTTTAGTTGCGTCGGCATCAACTGAGAAAGGAGAGGTTATCATGGATGAACATTGCCGAAAGGCTTTACAGTGCCTGGCTGAAAATGCTGCCGGAGCACACACCAGCGGCAGTTGCAAGATCGAAAACGGGGATGCCACGGAGGTGGAATTGCTCGATTCGTACTCCCGGGCAGTAATCACCGTAGTGGAAACGGTGGGACCAGCGGTGCTGATGGTTTCGCGAAGAAAAGCAGGCGGCGGCAACTCCTCGGAGCAGGAAGGCGCTGGCTCCGGGGTTGTTATCGCACCGGATGGCTATATCCTCACCAACGACCATGTTGTACAGGGAGCAGAAGCCTTATCGGTTACCATGCAGGACGGAACCACCCATAAGGCAGTGCTGATCGGCACCGACCCGGCAACGGACCTGGCGGTTATCAGGGCCAGTGGCTCTAATTTACCCTATGCGGTACTCGGAGATTCAACCAAACTGAAAGCCGGCCAGCTGGTTATCGCCATCGGCAACCCTTTCGGGTTCAACTCCACCGTGTCGACCGGTGTGGTCAGCGCCCTTGGCCGTGCCCTTCGCAGCAGGGAGGGGCGGCTCATCGAAAACATTATTCAGCATACGGCGCCACTTAATCCCGGCAATTCCGGAGGACCGCTGGTCGATTCGCGAGGCAGGGTTGTTGGCATAAATACGGCGATAATCGCTATAGCGCAGGGAATCGGCTTTTCCGTTCCCGCTGCTACCGCCACCTGGGTTATTTCGGAAATACTGGTGCATGGACGGGTCCGACGCAGTTTTCTGGGACTCGCAGGCCAGCAGCGGCAGCTGATACGCCGGCTGGCACGGTGGCATAATCTGGACAATAATTTCGGCGTCGAGGTGGTCGGCCTCAATGAAAATGGCCCCTCGGCACGGGCCGGATTGAAAAAAGGTGATATCATCGTCTCCATTGGAGGAATCAAGACAGAAACCGTCGACGATCTGCACCGCACGCTCTCGGAGCGGGCGGTGGGAGAGCCGATCGACCTTGTCATACTCCGTGGTCCGGAGAGCATGATCCTGAATATTACCCCGGTGGAAGCGGTTCAATAAGAGAGCTCTCCGGTACGCCGGCAGCAAGAAGCCTGTCCCTCGCCGGCCAATGAAAAGTGAGCTGGGGAAATGGAATTTCCCAATTATACGCAGTGGCGGCATCGACACACCATCTTTGAATTGCCCTCTCAATCCTGGAATATATTTCGGCCTGGTCCCCTTTGAAGTCTGCCAATACCGTCAGGTCGAGCGATGAAGATCCGGCCTCTTTGAATTCGACCAGCAGATTCAAGCAGCTCTCAGCATACCCTTCATCCTTCATCTTCTCCTCGATAAAGGTTTTCAAGCGAGCCGGGATGGTGGTGGTCACCTGATCCTGCAGGTCATAACTGACGCCGAAGACCACCCGCAGCCGGAAGTTACGGGAAAGGTTGACCAGATTCTGGCCAAGGAAGTCGGCGGTCTTAAAGAGATATCGTTTGCCGCCCCGCTCCACCGTTTCAACCAGTTCATGACTGAGGCTGACCACCCTGGTCCGGGGTCGGTCCCCCACCACCACCCAGTCGCCTTTTTTGCAGGGGAACCAGGGTTCCTCCGGGGAATAGGGTCTGGAAACCAGGCCGACAATGTTCTCAATAGGCAGTCGCAGACGGATTCCCAGGGTCGGGTTAAACAGACTGCAAAAGACATGAATGGTTTCAACTTTCCATGGAACATCGTGCAACTGCAGCCTTTCTCCCTCACGCACCGAGCCGGCATTGAGCATCAGGCGCCCCTGCTGCCAGAGCCTTGGTACAGCCTGCCGTACGGTCCAGAAAAGACCGAGAAAAAAGACGATGGCCATACTCAGCAGAAACCAGTCTTCCGCTTGATAGAGCACGAAAAAGAGGCCTACGATAGCGGCAACAACTATCAATACGCGCAGCGAAAGATCAAGAAGCCGGATATGAAAAGGCCGTTTTTCCAGCCTGGCTCCGGGCAGAAAACGGAAAATTAATCGATACAGTAAACGACCGAAGAGAAGAACGCTCCCAAAGGCTATTACCGCCATAGCGAGGTAAAGGCCGCGAACGCGGAAAAAATCACGGATGGATTCGCTGGAACTTTGGACAAGACTGACCTCTTTATCCTGCATCTGACTCAATTCGAGCTCGGCCAACTCCAGCTTGCTGCGGACCCTGTTTTCAACATTTTGCCATTCAGGGAGGAGCTCCTTGATCTGTTTTTTAATGTCAGGATCCTTGGTAGCCTTGTTTAAGCGGTCAAGCTGCCGGACAGCATTGGTGGCAACCGGCTGGATATTCGATAAATCGCTGATAGTATCCTTGAGTTTAGTCTTCTGACGGACGCGAACTGTCAGCCGCTTAATTTCTTTGATCGCCGGTTCTATGAGGGTCGTCATCTCATCTTTCCAGCTGAAAGTTTCCGATTTCTTTTCGGCGAAAAGACCAACATCCACCCCGGTTGCTATTCGTTCGAAATCATGAGATGAATCAGACAACTGTCGATCCAGGCGACTCAATTCGCTCTCCAGACTCTCTTTTTCCGCAGCAGACGGGGTCGTACTGATCTTTTCACGGGTCAGGGCCAGCTGCTTCTTCAGGTTATTTTGCAACTCCACGAGAGAGGTCAACATGGCCAGCGTTTCTTCCGGCGACGCCTGTTTGACGTGCGGGATATTTTCCGGCGAGGTTTCTTCCGCAAGATCTGCTGCAGCAAGGGGACAAACAAGAAAAAAACTTAAAAATACAAGCAACAGCAATGGGTATGGATGTCGCATATTAATTGCTCACTCTGTGAAGGATTATGACGATTTTGAGCGTTCTCATGGCGCGAGCTCTTCTCCCTGAAACATGTAAACACGGGCGCCGCCACCCGCTTTGGCACGATACATGGCAGCATCCGCACACTTCATTAACTGTTTCTCTTCTGTTCCATGATCAGGACATACGGCAATGCCGCAGCTTGTGGAGATATTGATATTGTGGGATTCCAGCTGGAAAGGAAGACCGAGGGACTGCTTTATTTTCTCTGCGACACTGATGGCATCGCGGGCGGCGTCAATGGCCGGCAGCAGTACCACGAATTCATCTCCCCCGAGACGCACGACAGTATCGGAATCCCGCACGCAGTCGAGCAGGCGTTCACCTACCGCCTGGAGCAGCTGATCACCAACGAGATGACCAAGAGTGTCGTTGACGGGTTTGAATTTATCAAGATCAAGAAAAACCAGCGCCAGTTTTTCCTGGGTGCGTCGGGACTGGCGGATGGCCTGGCTCAGACGATCAGCAAACAGTGTCCGGTTGGGCAGACCGGTAAGAGGGTCGTGATGCGCCAGCCAGGCAATCCGGTCTGCCTCTGTCCGATACTCGGTGATGTCATAAAACCCCGTCACCTGATGCATGATATCGCCGCGTTCGTTTCGGACCAGGTTAATGGACTGCCAGGCGACGAACAGTTCTCCATTTTTGCGGCGGTTGCGAATTTCACCGGCCCAGTGGTCATGTGCCGCAAGTGAACGATGAACCTCTATATCCAATTCACTCGGTTGCTTTTCACTGAACAGCTGCGCGGGAACACGGCCGACAGCTTCTTCTGATGTATAGCCGGTGATCCGGGTAAAAGACTGGTTGACCGAAACAATCAGGTTGTCCGGATCGGTTACCATCACTGCTTCGGAAACGGTGTCGAGAACAGTAGCAGCGAGGCGCTCACGCTCACGCTGACTCTTTTTAACCCGCTCTGCAGCAAGGTGCTGCTGCCTTCGGTACAGTGCCGTCGACAGCAAGAGAATACCAAGCAAGGCTGGTCCGACAAGAAACAGTAAGCGTCTGCTCTCGTTGCGCCAACTGTCCAGAGCGCTATCCCGGCGGAGGTGAGTGACGACCAGCAGTGGATACTGGCGGGTGGCACGAAAGGCGGTGAAGGCGGCATACTCCCGGCCGGTCTTTTCTTCGAACTGAACAATCTCAGTCTGCGGCAACAGCGCCCGGAGTTCTTTCCCCGCATACGACATACCGGGTTTTTCATGATCACCGGTGGATAACAGCACGACCATGTCATACCGCAGCAGATCAACGCATCCCTTCTCGGGTTCAAGCCTCTGGGTGAAGTAATTGATAAAAAAGTCAGGGTTGATCGCAGCCAGCAGCGTGATCCAGTGCTTATCAACTTCAATCTGATGCTGTACCGGGATAAAGCTGAGATCACCGGTTTCGATGGGTCGATCGGGAGTGGACGGCACCCCTTCGGCAAAATCCCGCCCCAGCCAGGGTCGGCCGATGCGAAGACTCTCACTGGCAGCAGTTAAGGGAGGCACATAGTCGGAACTGGGAATCTGCAAGCCCAGGTTTGCAGGATTGGAACTGCTGACAATCCTGCCATCCTTGCCAAGGATTGACAGCGAACGCAGAAAAGGAGTGTAGCGCAGCGTTCGCTGAAAAAAATCTTCAATGTTCACCGTAGTCTGTTCGTCAGAGCCTGCGGTAATAAAACCGGCGAGGTTTTCCACAGAATTAAGACTGCGGGTCAGGTGATCCTCAAAAGCACGTGCGTGCATGGCACTGTCTGTAAGGGCCTGTTGTATCGCCGTGAATTTAAGCCGCTCGATTACATAGGCTGCGCCCATGCACATACTGAGGACAACTACGGTCATCACCAGGAGAAAAGCAAAGTGGGCCCTCAGGATTCGACGCAGCTTCATCACGACAGGGAACAATTTCAATTATCAAGATTTACAATCGGTTCAAGATGGTAGCGTCGCCCTGCATCCAGCAGCCGGCCATCTCGTTTGATGTCACGCACAAATTGTTCGACGCGCTCATGCCAGCGGTCATCTCCAGGCTGCATGGCATAGGCGTATGGTGTCAGGTGAAAAACCTCGGGGGGAGAAACAAGCCGTGCCCAGTCGACATTCACCAGCATTCGCTGGCTGTAGGGGTAATCTGTCATAAAGACATCGGCTCGACCGGACTCCACCTCCTGCTCACGGGCAAAAGGGGTGTTCAGAACAACCAGCTTCGCCTGGCGAAGTCGTTCCCGCATCACCGATTCGTGGTAGGTCCCTTTTGCCACAGCAACCACGACCCCCGGCTGATCGATATCGGCCCACTCTTTAATACGGCGATTGCTGCGCGTGGTAATGGCATATATATCGCTCTGCAGATGAGGCCTGGTAAAGCGCAGCTTTTCGGCGCGAGCTGGAGTGATACCAATGGCGAACATGGCAATGTCGCAACGGTCAGCGGTGACATCCTCGATAAGCCGGGCAAACGAACTGTCAACGAAGGTGACCCGAACCCCGGAACCGAGATCCTGCGCCAGCTGCCGGGCCAGATCAATATCAATACCGGAAAGTTGCTGTGTTTTGGGGTTGCGGTAGGTGATGCCGTAATAATCAGGCCAGATACAAACACGCAAGGTCTGCGACTGCAGAACTCGCGTCAGCCGGTCGGCAGACTGACCGGAAACATCGGCGGCCAGGGCTGGGTTGACCGCCAAAGCCAGCAGCAGCCAGAGAAAAAGTATTCGCGACATGATGGAGGACCGATAAATAAAGTGGGCGCTAAAAAGAGGGAGCCTTTTTCTGATAAAGATTCAGCTCCTCCAAAGTATCTTGTTCATGCCATGGTCACAACATTTTTTTGCATATCTGCAGGATGCAACGATCAAAAGCAGCGCATCAGGCTGTATCCTTTAAGGATTCTTCCGGAGGCAGCCTCCCCCCGGCAAGCGGGGAATACGCGGGGTAAATATCCTGAGAGAGATACTTACCGCACCTGCTGATTGGCAGTATTAATAAAAGGTTGTAAGATCGGCACCATTCCTTTTAATACCTGGAGAGGCAGGGCTGAAGTAAAGCTGAAAGCCCTCGCGGAGTTGCCACTGACAAAGGCGGTCAATGTTCCGAAATGATTATCGCCCAGGTAAAAGACGAAAGTTGCCGTCCGGTTCAGGGCCCTGGATGAAGTTTTATGCCCGTAGGAAGATGAAGATATGATCCGGTTATCTCCGGTACCGGTCTTGCCGCCGATAAGAAACGGGCTGCCGTCCCCCTGCTGAAAGCTGTTCGACAGACGTTTTGCCGTACCCTCACTGACGACCTTCCCCAAAGTCTCTTTCAGAATTTTTGCAACTTCGGGGTGCATTACCGGATTAGTCAGGGGTTTTGATCGTTCAACTATAGTTTCATACGGTGTATCTCTGGCAAACTCGACCTTGGTAAATCGCTGCGTCGGCAGACGTTCCCCACCATTTAAAATGATGCCCATCAGGTCGGCCAGGGCCGCAGGCCTGTCGCCGGAGCTGCCCAGTGCGGTGGCCAGTGACGGGACCAGATGATCAAAAGGATACCCCATCTTCTTCCAGCGTCGGTGAATATCCGAGAAAGCGTCAATTTCCAGCACGGTCCTGACCCGTGAATCCCGGGCATTTTTTGCTTTGGTGCGCATCAGCCAGCCGTACACCTCCCGTCGAACCTCGGCACTTTGCACTATTGCATCTTTTAGTGATCTCTCTCCGGGTTGCCGCAGATAATCAAGCAGCCACAATTCAAGGGGATGGACCGATGCAAGGTAGCCCATATCCTGCAGGTTATATGCCCCCGGCTGATACTTTTCATACATCGACGCCAGCTGTTTGTCCGTTAATGTAGTTCCGGGCAGTTGGTCGCGGATGAAGCGACTGAACGCAGCCTGGTCAGCATTGGGGTAAAGATGACGATGGATAACGGTGAGCCGCACAGCTCTTGGAGTAATGCCGGCCAGGAGCGTCTCCAACCGCTGATCGGCTGGCATATTCTGGTATTTGGTCCAGAAACGCGACAGAAAAACTCTGCTCTCCTTATCAATGAATTTATCCAGCATCGCCTGCCGCCGCGGATCCTTGTCGTCGTGGATAATCTGCCGGTTGTTTTCCCATTGGGTAGCCTGGGTGTACCGGACGATATCAGACATGATCCGGACAAATGGCAGATTGATGGAATACTGCAAGGATTCTGTCACCGTGACCGTTCGGCCGTTATCTTCTTTTCTGAAGTTACCGAAGGTATGGATGCCGCCGCCGGTAAAAAACCTTTCCCCGGGGTTTGCAGAATATTCGCGCAGCATGGCCGCCTCGAGCATGGGTTGCAGCTGCAGGGCAGGATTATCCAGCAGTTTGATGCAGGCCCACCGGGTAAGGGTATCGGTCGCCTGCCCCAATTCTGCAGTGATTTCCGCCGGCGATCGTCCGGATAAGGCGGTATGCAGCTCGGCTATAATGTCAAGGTAGGTGGCCAGAGTGCGCAGTTTCGCCGTCGATCCCAGCTCCAGTTTGCTGCCCTCATTGATGTCAAACGGCAGATCGGTGGTGTCGGTCTGCACCCTGACCATGTTGCCCTGTGGTGTCTTCTCGAACAAGGTAAAACTATAGCTGATCGCATCGGTCTGGTCCGCAGACAGCAAAGACTTGCCGAGAAGCCCGTACTCCTTGGCACTCTCGGAATTTTCGAGGCTTTTAAGATAAAGGCTGACCTGCTCCTGCAAGCGACTGTTTAAAGTCGTGGTTACCGTGAGGTCCATCCGGTCGAGGGAATATAACGAGGTATCGAAGAGGGGCCCAAGGCGATTCCGCACCACGTTCACCCCTTTATTATTGGCTATCTGCCGGACGGCGCTTTTCTTACTGAAATCTCTGAAAAAGATTGGCTGCACCTGGGCTGCCTCGCTGAGGGCTGTCGAGATTGCCCCCTCCTGGGCCAGAAGCCTGACATAGCTGTTACAGACCACCGCCAGTTCCTTGCGTCCTTCGACCAGATAGTAAGAGGGTCGCCTATGGGCAATCATCAGGCTGATCACCTGTTTTATAATCCTCGCCTGCTCTTCAAGTTCTGCCCCCTGCGGGTTCTTAATATTCAACAGTCGGTTCATCTCGTCAAAATCGGTCCCGAACCAGACATAGAGCCCGTCGCCCAACCCGTTTACTTCACCAAAACCCGGAGCGGCAGAAAGAGGAACGGAGTTGATATAGTCGAGTACCAGGTCTCTTCTGTACAAAGAGGTATCCTCGCCGTCCTGATACGCCCGTACACTGGCGGAGGCCATCTGGATCAATTTATCTTTGGCGGACGAGGTCATGCCATTGTCGGAATGGCGGAACTTTTCAATCTGGGTTGCCAGGGTGCTGCCCCCCATTGCCGGTGTATCGATATTCACTAATTCTGCGGCCTGGAAAACAAGCGCCTTGGCAAAACGTCCCCAGTCGACAGCCGGATTTATTTTGGGATATTGATCGGACAGCAGGTTGCGATTTTCTATAAAAAGAAGCGCCTGGATAATTTTATAAGGGATGTCAAAAAAATCGTTGTACACCCGTTTCGGGTTGACCACCTGGAACATCGATTCATTGGTTGTATCCCGAATCTCCAATCCGGCCTGACTTTTCTCGCTATAGGGAATATAAAAACCCATTTCGGCATAGTTGCGCAGACTTTCATTGAATCGAACCTGCCTGGTGACAACCATGCCTTTTTTCTGCAGCTTTTCGACAAGAGATGGCAGCTGGACATAGCCAAGACGAAAATCGTAGGGGCCTTTTTTGGGAAAAACTATTTTATCACTTGGTCCGTCCGCCACGCGATAACGCAATTTTGCCGCATACTTGCTGATTAATTTTGACTGCAGGGTGGACGATTGTATCTCATAATATCCAACAGCCAGGGCTGCGCCGATGAAGATAAGCAGTATAAGCAGCAAAACCAGCAGATACGGCCAGACTCGGGCAGTCTTCTTTGGCTTCACCTTGGCTGCAGCCGGTGCCTTGGAGGATCCATTCTTTTTTGCGGTTCGGGTATGCCGTGCTGGAGAGACTATTTCAATATTGGACGGCTGCCAGCTGGGACTTTTATCTGGCTCCCGACCTCCTGCTCTGACCTCGGGAGCATTATCAGACCCCTGACTGTTGCGTATGGATGGACGAGTATCGTTATTCAATGTTGTTCATTCATTTTTGATGATTTTCAGGGCCAATATTAACAAAAAGCAAAACCCCAAGATCGTCGAAGCTCAACTCGACGATCTCTCTTTCTATAAATAATAAACCAATAAAGTATGGGAGGTTTTTTGTCGTGACAAGATGCAAGATCAGTAGCGACAATATACAATTTTCTATATATCGTCAAGATCGGCTAAAATTCTGCCGGATACTACAACTTGCCAGGTTTTTTTTACCATTCACTTTCCAATAAAGTAAAAGAGTCAGTCGATACCCGTCCTCTGCGACAGCAACCATCCAGATTGTTGTTATCAACAGTTTACACTCTAAGTGCAAGCCAAATCCAAAAAAAAATATCGTTTTGTAGAGAATAATCGCAATTTCTATGTAAAGTATGTTCTTTTTGGCTCAAGTTTTGCACGACCTTGTCAAAAGTTGGCCTATAAGTACACAACCGAATCGTTTAATCGACCCATTGCATACTATGAATCTGTGGACCAAAAAGCATATTATCACCCTCGCCGCCCTGGCTGCAGTAATTTTTGTCGTAGCAGCAGTGAACTATCGAATCACGCAGCATATCGTTAACAAAACTATTGCCGCCCAGCAGGAAGACCTGGCCATCAAGGCGGCAAATACCGTGGAAATGTGGCTCGAGCAGCAGATGAAAATTCTGACTGCTACGGCCGACTCGATCACCCTCTCCTCTCTCGGTCAAAACGATGCAACCTTGAAACCATTAAAAATGGCCATGAAAGCGGGCCATTTCACCGATGTGTATATAGGCAGAAATGATGGTGTATTGATCGATGGCGCAGACTGGCTGCCACCCAAAGGATATGACCCGCGTACCCGTCCATGGTACCGGCGCGCCAGTGAAACCGGCATGGTCAGTTTTACAACGCCCTATATCGATCTGGTCACCAATAAGCTGGTGATCGCGCTGGTAAAACCGCTGATAGTCAAAGATAAAACGATTGCTGTCATGGGGGCTGACACGGTCCTCGATACCCTGGTGCAAAATGTTTTAAACTTCAAGGTAAGTGAAACCGGCTACGGATTTATTGTCGAAAGAAACGGGACTATCCTGGTCCACCCCAATCAGCGATATGTCATGCGGGAGAAACTGCAGGATATAGAACGTGACCTGGGACACAAGCTGGATAGTTTTATCAGCGGCAATCTCGGAACCGTGACCTACCTCGGCAATGACCAGCAGAATCACATACTCTCCTATAGCCTGATTGCCAAGGTAGGTCACGGTTCCGAGGTAGGTCACGGTTCCGAGACCTACCTCGGCAATGACCAGCAGAATCACATACTCTCCTATAGCCTGATTGCCAATTCCGACTGGTTCATGTGCGTCACTGCCCCCCGCGACGAGGCCTATTCCCTCACCCGCAAGACGACCATGATTTTTGCAACGGAGGTGGCGCTCAAGGTGTTGAGTATTTTGGCCTTCATCGCCCTGGTAGTTGTCGGCGGCAGCGGCCTGCTGCTGTTTTTCTTCAGTAAAAGGTACAGCACGGCAATCCAGCAGCATCAGGAAGAGTTGACCGGGATAAATAAGGATCTGGAATGGAACATCATTAAAAGAAAAGAGGTCGAGACCTACTACCAGACCCTGTTCAATGTAGCCAATGATGCGATACTGATCTGCAAGGATTCCCGCATTACTGAATGTAACCATAAGGCTCTGGATACCTTCGGATTCACCCAAAACACCATCCTTGAAAAAAGTTTAATCGATCTCTCACCGGCGTATCAGCCCGATGGTGCGCTGAGTAGCGACAAGCTTCAGGAGATCATGCAGGCTTCTGAACAAGGTGAGCAGCAGGCATTCAGGTGGTCGTTTCTGAGAGCCGATGGTGTTGAATTTCCTGCCTCGATAAGCCTGAAGATTTTTCGGCTGGGTGATGAGGATTTAACCTTGTCCAGCATCAGAGATATCTCTAAAAGGGTCGACGCCGAAGGACAACTGATGCAGGCCCAGAAAATGGCGGCGGTCGGTGAAATGCTGGCAATCATCGCCCATCAGTGGCGGCAGCCGCTCAATACTCTTTCCACGTATATTTCCAGCCTGCAGGCCGCTCAGTATAACGATATGCTCAACAAATCGTTTGTCGACAAACTGGTTTCCGGCGCAAGCGGCCAGATCCATTTCATGTCGAAGACCATCGACGACTTTAGAAATTTCTTCAAGCCCTCCAAATCCAAAGGTCCCGTCGATGTACTCGAGGTGATCATCAGTGCAGTCAAGCTTATGGAAGCACAGATGAAACACGGCGGTATCTCGCTGACAGTCAATAACAAGACCAAAACCAGTTCCCTGCTGGTCTTTGGCTATCGCGGAGAATTTGTCCACGTGCTGGTCAATATTATTGCCAACGCAAAAGACGCTATTATGCAGCATGCGGAAAATACGCCTGACGAGCCGGTATCCAAGAAGATCGGCATAACGGTCAGCATTGATGAACAGACGGTTTTAATAACCATCAGCGACAGCGGCGGCGGCATACCAGAGCATCTGCTGCTGCAGATCTTTAACCCCTATTTTACCACCAAAGGTGCCTCCTCCGGTACGGGAATGGGTCTGTATATGTCGAAGATGATAGTGGAAAAAGAGATGAGCGGAGAACTCCTGGCGGAAAATACTCCGTCGGGAGCCAGATTTACCATCAAATTGAAAAAAATGATAACAGGAAGTGCCGCATGATTACCGAGAAGATGAGACATTGTCCGATCCTGCTGGTCGATGATGAGCCGGCGGAACTGGAGGCATATAGCCTGCTGTTGAACTCCATGGGCATGAACAATGTCAAAACCCTCAGCGACAGCCGCAGGGTACTGGCGACACTCGAGAACATGCAGTCACCGGTGCTGTTCCTCGATCTTAATATGCCGCATATGAGCGGGCAGGAGGTTTTGTGGGAGCTAAAGAGCACCAAACCGCAGATTCCGGTGATCATTGTGACTGCCGACTCAGAGATTGAAACGGCCGTCGAGTGCTTAAAACTCGGCGCCCAGGACTACCTCGTCAAACCGATTGATCTCAAGATGTTCAGCTCTGCTTTGCGCAACGCCCTGGAAATTGGTTTGCTGCGCAATGAAGTCATGTCTCTTAAGGGAATTTCTTTTGGCAGCCGGGAGTATACCAACAGAGCTTTTGACCGGATTGTGACTAAAAGCCCTCTCATGTTCGGCCTTTTCCAGTACATCGAGTCGATTGCCACAAGCGGTCTGCCAACCCTCATCCTCGGCGAAACCGGCTCGGGAAAAGAACTCATCGCCAAAGCAATCCACGAGGTAAGCGGACTGTCCGGTGAATTTGTCGCAGTCGATATATCCGGCCTCGACGACGCACTGCTCTCCGACACCCTTTTCGGCCATGCCAGAGGCGCCTATACCGGCGCTGACTCAATCAGAGCCGGGATGATCGAAAAAGCTGCGGACGGCACAATTTTTTTAGATGAAATAGGCGATCTGAGCGAAATTTCCCAGGTCAAGCTTCTGCGCCTGCTGCAGGAAAGAATCTATTATCCCCTGGGTTCGGACCAGCCGAAACAATGTCAGGCACGTATCATTACTGCGGCCAACAAGGATTTAAGCAAGCTCGCCGGGCAGGAAGGTGAATTCCGGATGGACCTGTACTACCGACTCAGCACCCACCTGATCAAGGTACCGCCTTTGCGCGAACGGAAAGAGGATATTCCCCTGATCGTCGAGCATCTGATAACCAGCGGCGCAACAGACATGAATAAAGCAGTACCGACCATCAGCCCGCAGGCAATGAACCTTTTGATAAAGCATCCATTCTGGGGGAATGTAAGGGAATTAAAGGCATATATTTCCGATGCCGTCGCCCGCTGTACCCATGGACATATCCAGGACCATCTTATTGCCGACAGGTTAGCCGGCGGGACCTCTATGGGCAGAAGCGATATCGTTCAGACGAATCCGCTTGAGGCCCTCTTTGGCCACTTTCCAACCCTTGAAGAACTTGCCGACTATGCGGTTGACACTGCCCTCAGCGTAACAGACAACAACCAGAGCCAGGCAGCCGTCCTGCTGGGTGTTTCCCGACAGGCCCTGCATAAACGGTTAAAAAAGAGAATTTCAGCGTCAACCAGGGTTAACAATGTCAACCATGGTTGACGCCAAAGGTTGACATGCTCCAGCGAAGCCTTACAAATAAAGATGGCGTCGTAAAAACTCTTCACTTGCGTCGTTGCTTGGTACGTCCGCAAAACCATCGATCGGAAAAATAAAATTCAATGGCACATATATTGCGAAAAGAGCAGAGTTAAGAAACACCCACGCCAACATGGGCGCAAACCAAAACCGTGAGGAACCTATGCAAATTTTACGCAGAATCGTTGTCCCAGCGCTGGCAATCACTTTGATTGCAGGCTCGTATGTCACCGGTCATGCCGAGAATGTAAAAATCGGTAATATCATTCCCCTTTCGGGCCCATCTGCAACACTTGGCCAACAAGGTAAAGCAGCACGTGAAATGGCGGTGGAAGAGATTAACGCCGCCGGAGGCATCAAGTCTCTGGGAGGAGCAAAATTAGAACTGGTCTTTGCCGATTCCGAGTCCAAACCGGAAAAAGGTGTCGCCGAGGCAGAGCGCCTGATTAATACCGAAAAAGTCAATGTCCTTACCGGCTGCTGGAACAGTGCGGTAACGTATCCGACAACCGCAGTTGCCGAGCGATATGGCATTCCTTTTGTTGTTCCCGTGTCGGTTTCTGATAAAATCACCGACCAGGGCTTTAAAACCGTTTTTAGAATTGCCGCCAAAGACAGCTGGTGGACCCGTGATCAGTTCGCTTTCTTGAAAGATATGGAAAAAGAATTCGGCACCAAGATCGAGCGACTGGCCTTTGTTTACGAGAATGGCGACTGGGGGAAAGGCTTTGCCGGACAGTGGAAAAAACTGGCCGAAGCAGGCGGTTATAAAGTGGTCCTCGATGAACCATATCCTTCAACCGCAACCGACCTGAGCCCTGTGGTCCAGAAAATCCGTCGGGCAAAGCCCGATGTGCTGCTGCTGGTTACCAATGCAGCTGATGCTATTCTGCTCACCAATACCCTGGCGGATTATAAAGTTAAATTAAAAGCAATCATCGCCAGCGGCGGCGGCCATGCCGACCCGTCATTTCTCAAAACCACCGGCAAAAACTCCCAGTATCTGTTTGATATTGTTGAGTGGGAAACAGATGTCAACAAACCGGGCGCCAAAGAAGCAAATGAAAAATACAAAGCCAAATACGGCCAGAATCTGACCGGGGAAGCAGTTGACGCCTATGTTGCCATGTATGTGTTGAAAGATGCCCTGGAGCGTGCCGCCTCCCTTGATCCTGAAAAAATAAGGGCAGCTCTTGCAGCCACCAACCTGTCTTCCGGTCCCGGCATGATTGTCGGCTATGATTCCGTTAAATTTGACAAAACAGGCCAGAACGAAAACGCCTCGCTGGTCATGGTCCAGGTGAACGATACCGGCAAAGGCCTGGAGCGAATCACCATCTGGCCGAAATCTGCGCGTCGGGCCGGCTACAAGCCTGTTTTCCCGATGCCCAATAAATAAAATTATGTAGTTCCATTCATACCGGAGCGGAGGGGCACATCCCCTGCTCCGGATGCTTCCTTTTTTTGTATTTTCAGGGAGACAGTCATGTATTATATCATTGAGGACACCATCAACGGCATCCTTATGGGATCTATCTATGGCTTGACGGCCATGGGGCTGACCATCATTTTCGGGGTACTGAAAGTGGTCAACTTTGCCCACGGTTCAATGTTAATGGTGGGAATGTACCTGGCCTACTGGGTGATAACCCTCTCCGGTATCCACCCCTATCTGGCAATCGTCCTCGTTGCCCCGGCCATGTTTCTGTTCGGCTACACCCTGCAGAATATTGTCATAAAACCAATTTTCATTGCCGAAAAGAATGTGCGCGAGCCCCTTACCGTCATCATTGTGACCACGGGTATCTGGTATATTCTCGACAATATGACCCTACTCATTTTTGGACCGCAATATCGGTCACTCGCCGACAACCCCCTTAATGGGCAGATGCTCGAACTTGGTGAAATGTTTATCTCCGTGCCTAAACTGTACGGCTGTATCACCGCATTTATCACGGCACTTGGTGTCTATTGGTTCTTCCAGAAGACCGATATGGGTCGGGCTATCCGGGCAACGAGCATGGACCGGGAAGCGGCCAGCCTGATGGGAATCAACCAGTACAAAATTTATAATATGGCCTTTGGTATCGGTGCGGCCACTGCCGGGATTGCCGCGGTCACTCTGGTCCCGTTTTACAATGTCTTTCCGACGGTAGGTGTTCTTTTCGATATAAAAGGCTTTATCATCGTCGTCCTCGGCGGGCTCGGTTCCATCGGCGGTGCACTGGCCGGCGGCATTATTATCGGCATAATAGAATCTGTCGGGCCTCAGTTTATGACGGCCACCTGGACCGAGGCAATTGTCTACGGACTCTTTCTAGTCGTTCTGTTCGTCAAGCCTTCTGGGTTGTTCGGCCAGAAACATGATTGGTAACCGATAATACGAGGACACATTTCGATGAATCAAAAACATATAAATAAAGTGGCTCTGGTAGTTGTACTGCTCATCGCTTTCGGCCTGCCACTTGTGATCCGCAGTGCCACGTATCTGCATATCCTGGTGCTGTTATTTTTCTATGCCTATCTGACCACCAGCTGGAATCTGGTCGGTGGTTTTGCAGGAGTTCTGCCGCTCGGTCACTCCGCATTTGTCGGTATTGGTGCCTACACCTCAACAATCCTTTTCCTGCAATATGGCATCAGTCCCTGGATCGGCATGCTGGTCGGCGGGGTGTTTGCCACCATTGCCGGGGTTTTGATCGGTCTGCCGACGTTTAAAATGAGGGGGGCATACTTTGCCCTTGCCACCATTGCCTTTGCCGAAGGAATCAGGGTAATAGTCGAGAATATCGATTACCTTGGTCCATTCAAGATAAACGGGCCACGGGGCCTGCAAATCCCGCCGCTGGATATCGGGCTGGCCAATTTCATGTTCTCCAGCAAGGAGCCCTACTATTATATCATTCTCATCATGCTCGTTGCGGTGGTGGTATTGACCTATGTTATCTCCCGCTCCAAGCTCGGCTATTATCTCAACGCCGGCGGAGAGGAACCTGAGGCGGCAATGGCACTTGGGGTAAACGTTGCCAGGGCAAAACTGATCGCCATGGCGATGAGTTCCTTTCTTACGGCAATGGCAGGAACTTTTTACGCCCAGTTCACCCTCTATATTCACCCGAAGTCAATAATCTCTCTGGATTTATCGTTTGAGATCGCCTTTATCGCCCTGATCGGCGGACGCGGCTCAATCGCCGGACCGATCCTTGGTGCACTTTTACTGCGGCCGGTTGGCGATTTCTCCCGCATCTATTTCGGGGATACCCTGCCGGGTATGCATCTTATCATCTTCGGCCTGGTCCTTATACTGGTCATGCATTACCAGCCACGAGGCCTCCAGGAGCCGCTCACCCGGCTCTACAACAACCTGATACGGCGTATAACCCACAATACAACCGGGAGATAGGACAATGGTTCTTCTTGAAGTGCGAGGTATGACCAAAGAGTTTGGCGGGCTACGGGCCATTGATTCCCTGGATTTGACTATTGAGAAGGGGCAGATTCTCGGCCTGATCGGCCCAAACGGCGCGGGGAAATCAACCGCTTTCAATTGCATAGCCGGGGTCTTTGCACCAACTGCGGGCGTCATTACCTTTAATAACGAAAAAATAAATGGCCAGAAACCTTGGAATCTGTGCAAGAAAGGGTTGGCCCGAACCTTTCAGATCGTCAAGCCATTTGCCTCGAAAACCGTTCTGTACAACGTAATGGTGGCAAGTTTTGCAACGACCAATAGCCGTTCCGTCGCCGAGGAAAAATCCGTCAAGATCCTGGAATCACTCAGTTTCGCTGACAAAAAAGATATCTTGTCAGCGAACCTGACTATCGCTGACCGGAAAAGACTGGAAATTGCCAGGGCCCTTGCCACAGAACCGCAACTGCTGCTTCTCGATGAGGTTATGGCCGGCCTCAGACCCAACGAAGTGGATGAGATGGTCGACGTTTTGAAAAAAATCCGCGATCAGGGCACGACCATTTTTGTTATAGAACATATCATGCGCGCCATCATGGCCCTGTCCGATCGAATTGTGGTGATTCAGTTCGGCAAAAAAATCGCCGAAGGCACCCCGAAAGAAATCGCCAATAACGAAAATGTTATCAAGGCTTACCTGGGAGAAGATTATGTCGCTGCTTGAAATTAATAACATCGACGTTTCCTATGGCTATGTTCAGGTCATCTTCGATCTGTCGCTCAAGGTCGAAAAAGGTGAAGTTGTCAGTATCATCGGCGGCAATGGCGCGGGAAAATCGACCTTATTACGGGCGATCTCCGGTTTGATGCCTGCATCCTCGGGAACCATAACCTTCCACGACATACCGATCCAGGCGGAGCCTCCGGAGAACGTCGTTGCCAGCGGTATTATTCACGTTCCTGAGGGACGACGGCTATTTTCGCTGATGAGCGTCAAGGATAATCTGCTGGTTGGCGCCTATAATAAACGCGCCAATAAGGATGTGGCAGAGACACTGAAATATGTTTACAAATTGCTGCCCCGACTGCAGGAAAGAGAAAATCAGATTGCCATGACCCTTTCAGGCGGCGAGCAGCAGATGGTTGCCATCGGTCGCGGCCTGATGGGTCAGCCCCATCTGCTCATGCTCGATGAACCGTCACTCGGCCTCGCGCCCATTCTGATAAAGGATATTTTCGAAACTGTCCGTAAGATCGCCGATCAGGGCACAACAGTCCTCATGGTGGAGCAGGATGTGAAACATTCTCTCAGTCTCAGTGATCGAGGTTATGTGCTGGAGCATGGCCGGGTAGTCATGGAGGGCAACGCGAAAGACCTTATTGACGATCCCCATATCAAGGATGCTTATTTGGGGATCTAGTGAAATTGGTGAGTTAGAAATAACTATCTTGTGCTTTTTACAAGATAGTTATTTCGTGAATGAACTTATCCCGCAACGCTTTTGGGCGGGATTGGTGAGTTAGAGATAATTTCTCTAATGCTTTCTACAAGATGATTTCGTAAACGAACTTATCCCGCACAGCACGAATACTAAAAAGAGTACCCGCGAATCTTTTGGGCAGAATTGGTGCGTTAGTTCAACAAGTTCCCATGCAACGCATGGGAACCAGCTTCCAGCTTCGCCAGCGTCTTACCTCAACTCACAAAATTTCCCTTCCTTATATGCATTGATGAAATTGACAACTTCGGTCTTTATTCCATCGCGCATGATTCTTGTTTGCTGAATTCTGTCAATTCTACTTTCCACCATTTTATCCGGATCGGAATGCCCCCAGTTTAGCCGCAGCAATTGACCGGAAAAATCAGGACATTTTTCATCTAACCTTTTTGAGCAGATCGTGATCACAATGTCATAACGTTTCCCCTTTTCGAACAAGTCGAAAACCGAGCAGGGGCTGTCACAATTTGACAGATCAAAACCATCCAGTTTCATTATTATTGTAACCAGCGGATTCAATGGTCCGGGCTCAAATCCTGCACATTCAACGGTAAACAAATCACCACCAAGAGCCTTGAGGTATGCCTTGGCTATCATGTTTTTGCCGAAGTTGTAATCGGAAACTATGAGTACATCGAACATGACTATCTCTTTATTTGAAATAAAAATGATACGTGTTTTGATAGAAAATAATAATTTAGAACACAGAAGCTATCGCGGATAGAGAAGATATTTCCTCTCGTTTGACCAACCCGGGAATTTATTGAATAAACGGTTCCCGCATCGTCACAAATTCTTCAGCACTACTGGGATGAACGCCGACGGTACGGTCAAATTGAGTCTTGGTTGCGCCGGCTTTCAAAGCGACGGCGAATCCCTGAATAATTTCCCCGGCGTCCGTTCCCACCATATGCACCCCCACAACCCGGTCGGTGCGGCCGTCTACCACCAGTTTCATCAGTGTTTGTTCCTCAATTCGGCCAAGAGAATATTTCATCGGTCGGAAAACTGATCTAAAAATGACCACGTCGTCATACCGTTCCCGTGCCTGAGCCTCGGTAAGACCAACAGTGGCAAGTGGAGGTTGACTGAAAATCGTCGTGGGAATATTGGTGTAATCCATAATACGATCCTCCCCGCCAAAATGATTGGCGGCAAAGATGCGGCCTTCATGGATAGCAACGGGAGTCAGGTTGATTCGGTCGGTCACATCACCTATGGCATAAATATTTTCAATTGAGGTCTGCATCCGTTCATCAACGACAATGGCCCCCGCACTGTTTACCAGTACCCCAATTTCACTCAAGCCCAGGCCGTTGGAATTGGGTTTGCGTCCGGTGGCAAAAAGTATCTGATCAAAGGTTTTACTATCGCATTCTTTGCAGATTACGCGCAGGCCGTCAGCTGTTTTTTCAATTTTATTGACGTGGGACCCGCACAGGATGATAATCCCCTTTTTCACCTGTTCCGCCCGCAGATGTTCCGCTAGATCAGCATCGAAACCACGCAGAAGACGAGCGCTGCGAACCACAAGAGTAACCTCAACGCCGAGACCATGAAAAATGCAGGCAAACTCCTGGGCGATATAGCCGCCACCAATAATCGCCATTTTCTTGGGTAATTTCTCGAGTAAAAAGGCATCATCGGAGACGATAACATGTTCTCGTCCGGGAAACTCGGGTACAAAAGGAGAACCGCCAGTGGCAATCATGAACCGGTCGGCAGTAATCGTCTGACTGCCGACCATCAGGGTCCTGGCGTCAACAAAACGAGCCAAGTCCGGATAAACATGGACATTGAATTTTTCGAGAAGGCCATCGTAGATACCGTTAAGTCGGCGCAGCTCCGCCTGAACTGAGTCGCGAAACTTCGCCCAATTAAAAGTTATTCTCTTGCTGGACCACCCCAGACTTTCGGCATTACACACGTCCTCAGCAACGTGCGACGCATACACCAGAAGCTTTTTAGGCACACAACCCCGATTGACGCATGTCCCACCCAGCCGGTCAACTTCTGCAAGACCAACCTTGGCTCCCAGCGCCGCCGAAGTTCTGGCACAGGCAACTCCGCCTGAACCGCCGCCAATCACAAATAGATCATAATGTGGCATATCATTGCTCTCAATGTAGTTTTGCTGCACGCAGGCATCAGATAGGTTACCCTTAGCCTGAGGTAAAAAATCTCACTGATATACGAATAATAATCATCCTTTACCACAGATCTTCAATAAAATGGCGTTCTGTGCATGCATCCGGTTTTCTGCTTCGTCAAAGACAATCGACGCTGCGGATTCAATCACCGAATCAGTAGTTTCCACGCCTCGCTCCGCCGGCAGGCAATGCATGAACAAGCTCTCTTTGCCGGTGGCGGCCATCAGTTCATCGTTCACCTGAAAACCCTTGAATCGTTCTTTTCGTTGCTGGGCTTCTTCCTTTTGCCCCATGGAAGCCCACACATCGGTATAGACAATGTCGGCACCCTGCACCGCAGTTTTTGGATCGTGGCTGATCTCTATCTCGGACAAACCGGCCTGTTTGGCCTCGGTCAAAGTTTTACTGTCCGGCTGGTAGCCGTCCGGGCAGGCACAGACAAAGTGCAGGGGCAGCCGCTGGGCCAGTCGCAACCAGGAGTGGACGATATTGTTGCCATCTCCCACGTAGACCACTTTAAGATCACGCAAGTGACCGCGATGCTCGAGTATCGTGAACATGTCGGCCATTATCTGACAGGGATGGTTGTAGTCCGTCAAACCGTTAATTACCGGAACCGAGGAATATTTGGCCATCTCCAGAACATGATCGTGGGAGAAGAGTCGGGCCATAATCACGTCATTGTACCGTGCCACCACCCTGGCTATGTCTTTTACCGCCTCGCGTTTACCGATGGATATATCCGACGGACCCAGATAGAGGGCATGACCGCCCATGCGAAAAAATCCGGTTTCAAAAGAGATACGGGTACGGGCCGATGGTTTGGTAAAGATCATGGCCATGGTATGATCCTTGAATGGCTTATAGTCTTCGCGGGCCTTGAATCGTGCTTTAACCTCCTGCGCCAGGGCAAAGGTTTCGTGGATCTCGTCGGCGGTAAAATCAGTAATGTGTAAAAAATCGCGTTTCACGGTGGTTCCTCCAAATGCGTTCAAGAAGCTTTTCGGTGCAAAAAAAAAGAAACACCTTACCAGATTTCCCTCATTCTGACACGGTGCTTCTTTCCCCATCCCGATAAGTATATTTCCCGTTTACCGGGGTTGGTTCTTAATGGGCAGGAGCCATACAATAAACAGCAATTTTTTTGTGATTTCCATACAATTTTTTAGTTGTCATACAAAAAAGTTGACACTATAAAGAGGACATGAAACCGCATACTCTCGAACTCTTAAAAAATCTGGCAAAAGGTATCACCAGCGTTTTCGGTGATCGATGCGAAGTTGCAATCCACGATTTCGGCAACATTAAAAATTCCCTGGTCTATATTGAGGGTAATATCAGCAGACGCAAAATCGGCTCTCCCCTTCCCGATATGCTGTATCGGTTGTTGAAAGAGTTCGGCGACGACGCTCCCGATAAATATGGCTACAAAAGCACCACGCGAGACGGGAAGATACTTAAATGTTCGACCAACATGGTTCGCGACGACCAGGGCAAACTCGAAGGCTGCCTGTGCATTAACTTCAACGTCACCGATTTCTCCTTCCTGGCTACGGCTTTCAATGATTTTACCTTTCTTGCCAATAAAAGTACCAACGGTACTGACACCACAACCACCCAGGACGATATTCCAAGCACCTTTGCCGAGACCATGGAATCAGCAATAGACTTCGTTGTTGCCGAACACGGGAAAGCACCTGCCGTGCTGAAAAAAGCGGACAAATTGGA
Source organism: Desulfobulbales bacterium (assembly GCA_038204235.1). GTDB lineage: Bacteria > Desulfobacterota > Desulfobulbia > Desulfobulbales > Desulfocapsaceae > Desulforhopalus_A. Next base: position 127 of record JBBRDD010000026.1, on the reverse strand, counting down.
GATAATGCAGATACTGGATAAAGACGGTGTCTTCATGATTAAGGGTTCGGTTGACTATATTGCCAGAGTCTTTGGTGCATCACGATACACCATCTACAATTATCTCAAGCAAATCCGGAATGGTTCG